>NZ_JBHYUU010000148.1:0-20965 GCF_042749955.1 Kitasatospora sp. NPDC059462
CCAGGGCCCTCCTCTGGCGGCCCTTGATCACGCCGGTCGCGTTCACGACCTCCCGCACCGCCTCGAAGACGCGGTTCGGACGGGCGGAGCGGGCCGGCCGACGGCGGAAGTAGGACAGCAGGGACGGGTCGAACGCGGTGTCGTTCAACCCGAGTCCGCAGGCGGCCTTCCACCGCAGGTCGCACCGCAGTTCCTGAACGGTCTCGAAGTCGGACAGGCCGTGCAGGGCCTGCAGGGCGATCGCCGCGGCCAGGATCTGCGGCGGCATGCTCGGACGGCCGTTCGCCGACGGATACATGTCCGCGAACATCGCCGCCGGGAACAGCCTGCCCCGGTGCTCGGCCAGGAACGCGAACACACTCCCCACCGGGATCAGCTCCCGGCACGTCTCCCACACATCCGGCCCGACCGTCTCCCCGGCCCATTCCCCCATCGCCACGGAAACGAGTCTGGCCCCACCGCTCACGCAGTGGGGCCAGAACCCAACATCTTCATCAGCCTTCTAGGCCGAGGACCCGCTCAGGCCTGCTGGTCCTCGAAGGGGAGGACGTCCGGGGAGAGGACGGCGGCGCGGGCGGTGGCGGCGGTGAGGCGACGGCGGTGGTGGCGACGGCAGAGCACCTCGTAGCCGACCTCGTCCTCGCGCACCGAGATGTCGCCGATCACCACCTGAGCGCCCTCCACCACCATGACGCCCCCGACGGTGCGGGCGTTGTGGGTGGCCCGGGCGCCGCACCAGCAGAGCGCCTCGACCTGGAGCACCTCGACCCGGTCGGCGAGTTCGATCAGCCGCTGCGAGCCGGGGAAGAGCCGGGTGCGGAAGTCGGTGGTGATGCCGAAGGTGTAGACGTCGATGTCGAGTTCGTCCACGACGCGGGCGAGCTGGTCGATCTGGCCGGGGGTGAAGAACTGGGCCTCGTCGCAGATCAGGTAGTCGACCCGGCCGCCGGCCGAGAGCCGGTGCACCACATGGGCGTGGAAGTCGAAGTCGTCGGCCACCTCGACGGCGTCGGCGCGCAGGCCGAGGCGGCTGGAAATGGTGGCCGCGCCGGCCCGGTCGTTGCGGGTGAGGATGATCCCCTGCCGGCCGCGGGCGGCGTGGTTGTGGTCCATCTGGAGCGCGAGCGTCGACTTCCCGCAGTCCATCGTGCCGGAGAAGAACACCAGTTCAGCCATGGGTGGTGCAAAGGCCTTTCGCATCGAGGGAATTCAGCGGCGGAATTCGAGCAGCGGCACGTACTGCTCGACCGGGGTCATCGAACCGTGCAGGCCGATCATCGCGGACTCGCCGGGCTCGTTGCGGGAGGCGGTGATCGCGATGTCGTCGCGGGCGGCGGCGACCACGTCGCCGATCCGGTGGTAGACCCGCTCGTCGACCGCGGGGCCGAACCAGCCGGCCCCGATCGCCTGGTCGCGGGTGGCCACCCACATCCGGTCGCCGAGCACCTCGCTCCACACCGCGTGGACGTCGGCGGCGGCGCCGGGGACGGCGTAGACGTGGCGGGCCCGGCCCTCGCCGCCGAGCAGGGCGACGCCGGCGCCGAGCTCCCAGTCCTCGTCGAAGTCGATCCGGTCCTCGGGGGCGATGTCGATCATGCCGTGGTCGGCGGTGACGTACATCACCGAGCGCGGCGGCAGCTGTTCGGCGAGCCGGCGGGCCAGCCGGTCGACCGCGTCCAGGGTCATCCGCCACTCGTCGGAGTCCACGCCGAAGCGGTGGCCCGCGCCGTCCAGTTCGCTGACGTAGGTGTAGACCAGCGCGCGGTCGTGCTCGGCCAGCCAGGCGGCGGCCCGGTCCATCCGCTCCTCGCCGGTGGTGCGGCCCAGGAAGGTGCCGCCGGAGAGCGCGACCCGGGTGAGCGGGGTCTGGGCGAACAGCGGGGAGGAGACCTGGGCGGTGGCCACCCCGGCGGCGTCGACCCGCTCGAAGACGGTCGGGTACGGCTGCCAGGTGCCCGGGTCGGTGTGCGGCTGCCAGCGCAGCTGGTTCATCAGGTGCCCGGCGCCGGGCACCGCCACCGTGTAGCCGGCCAGGCCGTGCAGACCGGGCGGGGTGCCGGTGCCGACCGAGGCCAGCGAGGTGGCGGTGGTGGACGGGAAGCCCGCGGTCAGCGGACGGCCGGTGCCGCCGAGCGAGCCGGCCGTCAGCGAGGAGAGGAACGGCGCGTACTCGGGGTGGCGCAGCAGCAGTTCCCAGCCGAGGCCGTCGACGAGGAAGACCACCGCGCGGTCGGCGGGCGCCAGCGGCAGTGCCGCCTCGAAGCCGGCCACCCCGAGGCCGGCCGCCACCGAGGGCAGCAGGTCGCAGAGCGAGCCGGTGCCGTAGGGGGGCGCGGGCGCGGCGGCGGGGTCGAGGATCTCGAAGGCGTCGTGGCCGTCGGGGGCGAAGGGCATGGTGGCGGGGGTGGCTTCCTGGCTGGCCGGTACGGTCCGGGCGGGTGGGGGCGGCGTCCGGACGGCGCGGGTCGGTGCGTGACGGCGGAGCGGGACGGCGGAGCGGCGGTACGCGTGCGGGCGCGGCGGCGGGGCGCGCCGGCGCCGCGGATCAGACGGTGGTGACGGTGGCCTCGGAGAGGGCGCGGGCGAAGACCAGGGCCTGGGCGACCGTCTCCGGGCCGTCGCCGGCCTCGCTGACCCGCAGCGAGAGGTCGTCGGCGGTGGCCGAACCGGTGTAGCCGTGGTCCGCCTCGCAGTTGGGGTCGGAGCAGCCGGCCGGTTCGAGGTCGAGGCGCTGGACGGCGCCCCAGCCGATGGTCAGCACCACCTCGCGGGGCAGGGTGCCCGGGGTGTACGTCTCCGGGTTGGCGACCATCCGGCTGACCACCACGGAGTTGATCCGGTCCAGGCGCACGCTCTCGGTGGAGGTGGTGGCCAGCGGGACCGCGGGGCTGCTGCCGTCGCCGGTCTGCTCGTCGGTGTGGCTCACCACGAAGCGGGTCGGGGTCAGCACCAGCACGGTGACGTGCCGGCGGACCTCGTTGGCGTCGAAGGTCGTCTCCTGGTGCACCAGGTAGGAGCTGATCGGCTCGGGACCCACCGCGGACTCCACCGCCTCGGACACCAGGGCCGGGTAGTAGCCGCTGCGCTCGATCGCGGAACGCAGGTCCTGCGTGGTGGTGGTACCGGTCTTCGCCATAACTCCATCCTGGCATGGTCCGCCGACGAAGCGGGCGGCGCGGCGCCGAGCTTCGGACAACGGCGCCCGCGGTCCGGACGCAACCAAGGAAGGTTACAGCGTGCTCATGGCGCGCGGGCCCAGATCACTGCGGACCGGAAGGGGTGCGATGCGCACGCGCGCCCCCAGGATCGCCAGTCCGTGCGGGGCCACGACCACCGGTTCGAGGTCCACCGAGGCGACCTCCGGAAGGTCGTCGACCAGCCGCGACACCCGCAGCAGCAGCTCCTCCAGAGCGTCGGTGTCGACCGCCTCGGCACCGCGCCAGCCGAACAGCAGCGGGGCCGCCCGGACCTCGCGGACCAGCGAGGCGACGTCCTGGTCGGTGGCCGGAACCAGCCGGTGGGCGACGTCGCCGAGCAGTTCGGCGGGGGCGCCGGCCAGGCCGAAGGAGAGGATCGCGCCGACCGCCGGGTCGACGGTGGCGCCGATCACGGTGTCCACCCCGCGCGGGGCGAGCCGCTGGACCATCAGCTGGGCCTGGGCGGCGCCGCCGAGCAGGGCGTCCAGCTCCTGGTGGGCGCGGCGCAGACCGGGCTCGCCGGTCAGGTCGAGCCGGACGCTGCCGAGGTCGGGGCGGTGGCGCAGGTGGGGGGCGGTGGCCTTGAGCGCGACGGGGTAGCCGAGGGTGGCGGCGGCGCGCACCGCGCTCTCCTCGTCGGGTGCGGGCAGGGTCGGCGAGACGTCGACGCCGTACCGGGCGAGCAGGGCGGCCGCGTCGGCGTCGGGCAGGGTGATCCGGGCGCCGCCGGGCTGGGTGCGGGCGGCGATCGCGGTGCGGGTGGAGAGCGCGGCCTCGACCAGGGTGCGGGCGCCCGCCTCGTCGATCCGGTCGAGTTCGGGGACCCGGGCGGTCTCCTCGGCCTCGGCCATCCGCCGGCGCCAGTCGGCGTAGTGGACGGCGTGGGAGAGGGCGCGCACGGCCCGCTCGGGCGCCGGGTAGGCGGGGATGCCGCCGGGGCGCAGCCGGCCGGGCAGGTCGGTGAGCGCCAGGTGGGCGAGGAGCAGCGGCTTGCCGGCGGCGCGGGCGCGCTCGCCGGCGTCGAGCAGCGCGGCCGCGATCTCGGGATCGTCGGAGCCGAGTTCGGGGTCGTCCGGGCCGGTGAGCCGGCCGCCCATGAACGCGTGGGCGGAGGTGCCGATCGGCGGGATGGCGACGGCGATCACCGCGTCCACCCCGGGGTCGCTCAGCGCGGTGTCCAGGGCGATCCGGAAGTTCTCGCCGGTGGCGGCGGTGGTGAGGTCGACGGGGGTGCGCGGGCGCAGGCCGGCGGAGAGGCAGGCGTCGTGGGTGAGCAGGCCGAGCGAGTCGGAGTTGCCGATCACCGCGACCCGGTCGCCGGGCGGCAGCGGCTGGAGCGCGAGCAGTTCCCCGGTGTCGTACAGCTCGGTGATGGTCTCCACCCGGGTGACGCCGGCCTGCTGGAAGAGCGCGTCGACGGTGGCGTCCTTGAGGCCGGTGGCGGTGGCGGGGACGGCGTGCCCGGGCGGCAGGCTGCCGGTGTGGCGGGCGCCCTTGACCACGACGACCGGCTTGGCCTGGGCGAGCCGGCGGGCGATCCGGGTGAACTTGCGGGGGTTGCCGAAGGACTCCAGGTAGAGGAGGACGACGTCGGTGGCCGGGTCCTCGGCCCAGTACTGGAGGAAGTCGTTGCCGGAGACGTCGGCGCGGTTGCCGACCGAGGCGAAGGAGGAGATGCCGAGGCCGCGCCGGTGGGCGGCCTCCAGCAGGGCGACGCCGATCGCGCCGGACTGGCAGAAGACGCCGAAGCCGCCGCGCGCGGGCAGCGCGGGGGCGAGCGAGGCGTTGAGCGGCCGCTCGGGGTCGGTGGAGATCAGGCCGAAGGCGTTGGGGCCGATCACCCGCATGCCGGCCGCGCGGGCCTGGCGGACCAGGGCGCGCTGGCGGTCACGGCCCTCGGGGCCGGTCTCGGCGTAGCCGGCGGTGACCACCACCAGGCCCTGGACGCCGTGGGCGCCGCACTCGGCGACCGCCTCGGGGACGGCGGAGGCGGGGACGGCGATCACCGCGAGGTCGACCGGGCCGGGGATGTCCAGGATCGAGCGGTGGACCGGGACGCCGTCCAGCTCGGTGCCGGGCGGGGCGGCGCGGTTGACCGCGTGGACCTGGCGCCCGTCCCCGGCGGATCCGGCGAGCAGGTCGCGCAGCAGGGCCCGGCCCACGGTCTGCGGGCGGCGGGAGACGCCGATCACCGCGACCGAGCGCGGGGTGAGCAGCCGCTGGACGGAGCGGGCCTCGGCGCGGTGCTCGCGGGCCCGCATGACGGCGAGCGAGGCGGCGGTGGGTTCGAGGTCGAACTCCAGGTGGACGACGCCGTCGGCGAAGCTGCGGCGCTGGACGTAGCCGGCGTCGGTGAAGACCTTCACCATCTTGCGGTTCTCCGGCAGCACCTCGGCCTGGAAGCGGCGGATGCCGCGTTCCTGGGCGACGGCGGCGATGTGCTCCAGCAGTGCGGAGGCGACGCCGCGGCCCTGGTGGGCGTCCTGGACCAGGAAGGCGACCTCGGCGTCGGTGCCGGTCTCGGAGGGGCGGCCGTCGTGGTCGATCCGGTCGTAGCGGACGGTGGCGATGAAGCGGTCGCGGACGACGACGGCGAGGCCGACCCGGTTGACGAAGTCGTGGTGGGTGAAGCGGCGGACGTCCTTGTCGGAGAGCCGGGGGTAGGGCGCGAAGAAGCGGAAGTACTTGGACTGGTCGGAGACCTGCTCGTAGAACTCGACCAGGCGGCCGGCGTCGGCGGGGGTGATCGGCCGGATCCGGGCCGTGCCGCCGTCGCGCAGGAGGATGTCGGCCTCCCAGTGCTGGGGGTACTCCGGTTCGGTTCGCGGTACCGCAGAGTCGTCCACGACCGTCAGGTTATCCGGCGGCGAGCCGAATGGCGCCGGCCGTGTGTTCACGGCAGGGTGGACAGGGCCGCTGAACGGGGATTATGCGCCGTTTATGCCTCTGAAAGAAACAATCACAACTCCCGAACGCGACGGCTCCGAGGGGTCGCCTGCGTGCAACACTGGTCTAGACAACACGTCCGTTTCCCCCATCACGGCCGTGACCAGCTTTACCGGAAAGGCACGTCTCATGGCTGAGCGCCGCGTCACCATCGGTTGGGCCGAGGGCCTGCACGCCCGTCCCGCCTCCGTCTTCGTCAAGGCCGTCGCGGCCACCGGCGTGCCGATCACCATCGCCAAGCCCGGCGGCAACCCGGTCAACGCCGGCTCCATGCTCGGCCTGCTGGCGCTCGGCGCCCAGGGCGGCGAGGAGGTCGTGCTGGCCTCCGACGCCGAGGGTGCCGACCAGGCCCTGGACCGCCTGGCCAAGCTGGTCTCGGAGGGCCTGGACGAGCTGCCCGCCGCCGCCTGAGACGGCGCCGCACGCGTCCGGAGCCCGGGCCCCGTTGGTCGGGGGGCCCGGGCTCCGGTGCGTCCGCGGCGGATCGGTGCGCGTCCCGGCGCCCGCGCGGCGGGCGGCCCGGGCCGCGCCGGGGGTCATCGGTCGGCCACCTCGACGCGCCGGCCGAAGGTCGCCGGGTCGTCCAGGTGGGTGACGATGTAGTCGGCGACGTTCGCCCGCGCGACGCGCGAGGCCCTGGGGAGGTGCCCGCCCACCACCGCCCGGTAGCCGGGCGTGGCCGGGCCGTCGGTGAGCATCGGCGCCCGGACGATCGTCCAGTCCAATGAGCCGGCCTCGATCTCGGCCTCCATCCGGCCGAGGTCGAGGTGGATGTTCCGGTAGATCCGGTCCACCACGAGCCCGGCGACGAAGCGCTGCACCGCCGGCAGGTGCCCGGTCTCCAGGCCCGCCGAGGACATCGCGACCAGTCGGCGCACGCCGCCGGCGCGGGCCGCCGCGATGACGTTGCGCACGCCCTCGGAGAACACCGTCGTGGCGCCGCGGCCGGTCACGCCCAGGGCCACCACCACGGCGTCCTTCCCCTCCAACGGGCCGGTCAGCGAGCCGGCGTCGAACACGTCGCCGCGCACCTTGGTCAGCCGTTCATGCTCCGCCACCGGCCTGGCCGGGTCACGCAGCAGGGCGGTGACGCCGTGCCCGTCCGCCAGGGCCTTCTCGACCACCAGCCGGCCCGTGCGGCCGGCCGCTCCCACCACGACGATCTCCATGACGTCCTCCATGGGCTTGAATTCGTATAGACTATACAATCAAAATCAGGGTCGAGAGCCAACGGGAGGGTGGCCACCGGCCACCCGGAGGGGTAGCTGATCATGCGTCAACTCCAGGGGAAGATCGCACTCGTGACCGGGTCCACGGCGGGCATCGGGGCGGCCACGGCGGCCGCCCTGGCCGCCGCCGGGGCCCATGTGGTGGTCTCCGGCCGCCGCGCCGAACTGGGCCACGCCGTCGTGCGGCGGATCCGCGAGCAGGGCGGGCAGGCGGAGTTCACCGCCGCCGACGTCACCGTCGAGGACGACGTCGCCCGGCTGGTGGGCGGCACCGTCGAGCGCCACGGCCGGCTGGACATCGCCTTCAACAACGCGGGCGGCGGCGGGGCGTTCGGTCCGCTGGACCGGGTCCCGGCCGAGGCCTTCGCCGAGGTGATCGCCGTCAACCTGACCGGCACCTACCACGCGCTGAAGCACGAGATCGCCGCCATGCGGGCGAACGGCGGCGGCAGCATCATCAACAACGCCTCCACCGCCGGCGTCCGGGGCACCGCCTTCGGCCTGGGCGCGTACACCGCCGCCAAGCACGGGGTGGTCGGCCTGACCCGGGCCGCCGCGCTGGAGGCCGGCCCGGCCGGGATCCGGGTGAACGCCCTGATCACCGGGCCGGTCGACACCGAGGACTTCCGCCGGCGGATCGCCGGCACACCGGGCGCGCTGGAGCAGGCCGGGGCGGCCACCGCGCTGGGGCGGATCGCCACCGAGGAGGAGGTCGCCGACGCGGTGGTCTTCCTGGGCGGCGACGCGGCCGGCTTCATCACCGGCTCGCTGTTCGAGCTGGACGGCGGCATGACCGCCGGTGTCACGGCCGGGACGATGGGACGGCCCGGCGGCGGCGCCCCGGGCCCGGGCCGGCCCGGCGGCGCCGGGGCGAACTGACCCGCCATGCTCGTCAGGACCACACGGGACACCGAGGATTTCGCCACGCAGACCGGCGGGTGGATCGCCGCCGACCCGGTCGCCAACTCCATCCTGCTGACCCTGCTGAAAGGGGCGCAGTTCCGGCCGCCGGCCGCCCCGCCGACCACCTGGAGCCGTGTCGAGGACCCGGCGTCCGACGGCAGCCCGGTGGTCGGAGCGGCGGCCTTCACCCCGCCGCACCCGGTCGTGCTGAGCGGCATGCCGGCCGCCGCCGCGGCCGCCCTCGGTGCCGAACTGGGCGCCGAGACGGGCGCCGGGGCCGAGCGGGCGCCCGGGGTGATCGGCGCGGACCCGTCGGCCGCCGCCTTCGCCGGGGCGTGGTCCCGGGCCACCGGCCGGTCCGCCCGGGCGGACCGGCGCGAGCACCTGCTGAGCCTGGACGGCCCGGCCCCGGCGGAACCGCGGCCCGCCGTGCCCGGACGCTCCCGGGCCGCCCGGCCCGAGGAGTCGGAGCTGTTCACCGACTGGTGCCTGGAGGCCGCGCACGGCGCCGGGCTCGGCCGGGAGATCGTCCGGCGCTCGCTCCGGGGCCAGATCGCCGGCGGTCTGCTGCGGGTCTGGGAGGAGGACGGACAGCCGGTCGCCGTGCTCGGCCGGACCGCCGCCGTCGCCGGGGTGACCCGCTTCAACCCGCTCTGCTCACGGCCCGGGCTGCGGCACGACGGCTGCGCGCGGGCGCTGCTCGGCGAGGCGGTGGCCGCGCTGCGCGCCGACGGGCTCACCGGCCTGGCGGTGGTCGGGGACGGCAATCCGGCGGCCCGCGGACTCTTCGAGTCGTTCGGCTTCCGCCGGGTCGGCGGCCTCTCGGAGTACCGCTTCGACTGACCGCCGGGGGCTGCCCGGGGACGACTGCCGAGGGGCCCGGATCCACGGGGGATCCGGGCCCCTGTCACGGCGTCCGGATCCCGCGGGCGTCCGGATCCCACCGCGCACGGATCCCGCGGCGCCCGGCGCGTCGGGGTGGTCGCGCTCAGCGGGAGGCGCGGCTCTCCCCCGGCGCCGCCGGCCGCTCGGCGGGGGCCAGCGTCCGCCAGAGCTGCCGGGCGAAGGCCGCGGCCTCGCGCGGTGCCTCCGGCCCGCCCGCCGGGACGGCGGACCCGCCCCCGTACGCGGCCAGGTAGCAGGCGCCGAGCAGGAGTTGGGCCGCGACCGCCGGGTCGGCGTCGCGGCTCACCAGACCGGCCCGCTGGGCCCGCCGCAGGTAGTCGGCCAGCAGTTCGGCGGCCCGCTGCGGCCCCGTGTTGGTGACCCGCGTCCACTCCCGGTGGCGCTCCAGCAGCCTGGGCTCGGCGAAGACGGACAGCAGCACCGGCATCGACTCCCGGTAGAACGCGAGCGCCTCCTCGGCCACCTGCTGCAGGGCCGCCCGCACCTCGCCCTCGTCGGCGACCTCCTCGGGCAGCGCCCGCAGCACCGGCGGCAGGCCGGGCAGCCGCTCGGCGAGGACGGCCAGGAAGACGTCCTCCTTGCTGCGGAAGTGCCGGTAGATGGTGCCCTCGGAACAGCCCGCCCCCTCGGCGATCTCCTTGGTCGTGCAACGCGCCAGGCCGAGGTCCCTGATCACCCGCTCGGCGGCGTCGACGATCTGCTCGCGCATGCTCATGAAGGCTCCGAGGGACGGGGCGGCCGGTTCCGGACCGGGCTGCGGCTGCGGAGGGGTATCCGAAGGATAGCGGGCGGTGAGTATCCGCTCACGGGTTTCGACCAGCAGGCCGGTCCCGGCCCCGGAAGCCGGTGCGGGTATGTGCTCACTCACCGCCTGTCCGGATCCGTCGCGGTTTCCTCCCCCACCCGCCCTCTCGCCTTGCGTCCCGCGCAACGGCGCGCCTAAGGTCTTGTCCCGGGCGGATGGGGATCACGGCATTGGAACGCACGAGGGGCCGATAGGACGGCTGTACTGTGCCGGTTATTCGGACGTGCCCGGAAACTCCATTTCCCCGCTCCAGGAAACACCCGCTCACCGCGGGTCGGACGCGAGCGACGGGGGGATCTCAGGAACCATGTCGGACCAGATCGTGAAATCCTCCGGCAGGGCCGCCCGCGGCGCGGCCGCCGACACGGCCGCCGACACGGAGCCGGCCTGTCCGGAAGCCGCCGCCAGACTCGACGAACGCCGCCGCCTCCGGCGCGAGTTGCACGATTCACTGGCCCCCCGGCTGGCCGCCCTGCACATGCGGATGGAACTGACCGGGCTCGAACTGGGCGGTGACGCCGGGCGGGCACCGGCCCTGCTGGCCCGGGCCAGGGAGGACGTCGGCGCCGCCATCGCCGACGTCCGCCGGGTGATCCGCGACCTCGACCGCTCCGAGCCCCGGACCGCCGGACCCGCCGGGACGCTGCGCCGGTTCCTGGACCGGCAGGTCCGCGCCTTCGAGGAGGCCGGGGCCGGCCGGCTGCGCTTCGTCACCGAGTTGCCGGCCGCCCTGGACGATTTCCCGGCCGAGGTCCAGAACGAATTGCAGAAGATATCCGGCGAGGCCCTCGCCAATGTCGTCCGGCACGCGCGGGCGACGGTCTGCCGGATCTGCGCATCGGTCGGCCGGAACGGTCTGACCCTGTCGATCGAGGACGACGGGATCGGAATTCCCCCGGACGCGCCCTGCGGAATCGGACTTCCGTCGATGTACGTCCGCACCAAGGAACTCGGCGGCATTTTCTCGGTCGCGGCCCGCACCCCGCACGGCACCGCGGTCCGGATCCGGCTGCCGCACCAGGAGCCGGCCGACGGCACCGGCCCGCTCGACTGATCCGCTCCCGTCCTCCCCGCTCCTCCCGCTCCTCCCGCTCCTCCCGGGGCCTCGCGGCGTCCGTGCCCGACCGACCCGCGCCGGCCCCGGCCTCCCCCGCGTTCCGCGCCTCTCCCAGGAGCCCCCATGGACCCGGTCGCGCCCCGAGAGCTCCGCATCCTGGTCGTCGACGACCACGAGCTGTTCCGGGCGGGTTTGCGCCAACTCCTCAACCGGATCGACTCGCTGACGGTGGTCGGTGAGGCGTCCGACGGGGCGGAGGCGCTCGCCGCCGCCGAGCGGCTCGCTCCCGACGTCGTCCTGATGGACATCGGCATGCCCGGCACCGACGGCATCGAGGCGACCCGCTCCCTGGTCGCCCGCCACCCCGGGGTCGCGGTGGTGATGCTGACCGCCGACGACAACGACGACTCCGTCGCCGCGGCGGTCCGGGCCGGCGCCCGGGGCTACCTGGTCAAGGGCGCCGGGCTGGACGACGTCCGCCGCGCCGTCACCGCGGCCGGCCGGGGCGGGACACCGTGCGGCCCGCAGGCCGCCCCCCGGGCGCGGCGGGCCGGCCCCGGCGGCTGAACCGGCGGCCCGGCCCGCCGGTCAGCGTTCCAGCAGGCGCGCCCACAGCTCCTCCTCGGACCGGGTCAACGGCGCGCCGCCCGCCCCGGACCGTTCCGGATGCCACGGCGGCACCCCGGGCGGGGGCAGCGCGTCCTGCGGCTTCCGCGCTCCCGGCAGCGCGTCGGGCGAGGCCATCGCCCCCATCACCAGCCCGAGCCAGATCAGCCCGTCCGCGAGGTGGCGGCCGGTCCGCCGCAGCCACCGGCGCAGCAGCAGACGGCGGTGGGCGCGGCGCAGGGCGGTTCGCATCGGGGCCTCCGGCGGGACGGCGGCGGGGGGCGGCGCCACGGCGGTGCCGCGGCCGTCCGTCCCACCGCGCGAGCGGCCGGGACTCCCCGGCACGCTGGAAACCTTTCCTGCCCCGCCCCCGGTCACGGCCCCTCACCCGGGCGACCGAAGCGCGGCGGGCGGCACGCGCCCCGTCGTCGGTGCCGCACGCCGGGGCGGGGGCCGGCCCGGACGGGCGGCCCGGTATTTTTATTTGGACCGAGTGCACAATGAATGCCGGAGCACCCGCCTCAGGAGACGTCGACAGCCCATGAGCCCACGCCAGTACCGAGCCGGCCAGCGCCAGGTGGCCGCCGAACAGACCCGCACCCGCATCCTGGAGGCGGCCTGCGAGCTGCTGACCGGGGAGAAGGGCCCGGCCTCGTTCAGCATGGACGCGGTCGCCAAGACCGCCGGTGTGGCGCGGATGACCGTCTACTACCAGTTCGACTCGAAGACCGGCCTGCTGGAGGCGCTCTTCGACGACCTGGCCCAGCGCGGCGGCATGGCCGGGATGCCCGCGGCGTTCACGGCGCCCAGCGGCCGGGAGGCGCTCTCCGCCCTCCTCGACGTGCTCGCCGGCTTCTACGCCTCCGGCCGGGTCGCCCTGCGACGGCTGCGCGGACTGGCCATCCTCGACCCGGAGCTCGACACCGCGCTGCAGAGCCGGGGCGAGCGGCGGCGCGGCGGCCTGCGGGTGGTGCTCGGCCGGGTCCTCGCCGACCGCGACGCGCAGCTCGGCGAGGCGGAGCTCGACGAGCTGGTGGCGGTGTTCTTCATGCTGACCAGCTTCGAGAGCTTCGACCTGCTGGCCGGGCCGGACGTCGACAGCGCCGCGGTGGCCCGCCGGGTCGAGGAGCTGATTCTCGCCGTTCTCGACCGGCGGCTCGCGGCCGCCTGACGCCCGGCGGCGCGGGCGCGGCGGCGTCCGGACGCACCGGAGCCCCCGGCCGGACGGCCGGGGGCCGGCGCGGGGAGCCCCGACGCGGCGGCTCAGCCCTTGACGCAGACCACCTGCTTGAGGTGCGCCACGACCTCGACCAGGTCCCGCTGCTGCTCGATCACCTTCTCGATCGGCTTGTACGCGCCGGGGACCTCGTCCACCACCCCCGCGTCCTTGCGGCACTCCACGCCCTTGGTCTGCTCGGCCAGGTCCTGCGTGGTGAACCGCTTCTTCGCGGCGCTGCGGCTCATCTTCCGGCCGGCGCCGTGCGAGGCCGAGTTGAACGACGCCTCGTTGCCCAGTCCGCGCACGATGTACGACCCGGTGCCCATCGACCCCGGGATGATCCCGTGGTCGCCCGACCCGGCGCGGATCGCGCCCTTGCGGGTGACCAGCAGGTCGACGCCGTCGTAGCGCTCCTCCGAGACGTAGTTGTGGTGGCAGCTGATCACCTCGTCGAAACCGACCTTCGCCCGCGGGAACTCCCGCCGGACCACGTCCTGGAACAGCGCCATCATCAGCGCCCGGTTGCGCTTGGCGTACTCCTGCGCCCAGAAGAGGTCCTGCCGGTACGCGGCCATCTGCGGGGTGTCCGCGACGAACACCGCGAGGTCACGGTCGATCAGGCCCTGGTTGTGCGGCAGCGACTGGGCCACGCCCATGTGGTGCTCCGCCAGCTCCTTGCCGATGTTGCGCGAGCCGGAGTGCAGCATCAGCCAGACCGCGCCGGTGTCGTCGACGCAGACCTCGATGAAGTGGTTGCCGCCGCCGAGCGTCGCCATCTGCTGGGCCGCCCGCTCACGGCGCCACTTCACCTCGGGGGCGACCGCATCGAAGCGCTGCCAGAAGTCGTCCCAGCCGCCGGTCGGCACACCGTGCAGCCGGCCCGGGTCGACCGGGTCGCCGTGCATGCCTCGGCCGACCGGGATGGCCTGCTCGATCCGCGAGCGCAGCCGCGACAGGTCGTCCGGCAGGTCCTTCGCGGTGAGCGAGGTCTTCACCGCGCTCATCCCGCAGCCGATGTCCACGCCGACCGCCGCCGGGCAGACGGCGCCGCGCATGGCGATCACCGAGCCCACCGTCGCGCCCTTGCCCAGGTGGACGTCGGGCATCACGGCGAGCCCGTGCAGCCAGGGCAGCGAGCTGATGTTGCGCAGCTGCTGCATCGCCTGGCCCTCGACGGTGGCCGGGTCGGTCCACATCCGGATCGGAACCCGGACGCCGGGTACCTCGGTGTACGACATGGTTCAACGACCTCCAAGGTCGGATGGTTCAAGCCTAGGCGGGGTGTCCGCCCCGGGGGATGCCGCGCGAAGGGACCCGGCGCGACGCGGGGATGTCAGAGGTCGGCGACGCTCAGGCGGCCGAGGGGCATCGGGAGGACAGTCTCGGGGAGCGCCGCTGGAATGGCTCGACCCGCATGGTGACCGCCTCCTCTCCGTGTGTGTGACCGGTGCCGGGGGCTATCTACCCACGCACGGCGCCGCCACCGCAAGGGAATTAACGCCGCGACGCAGGAGGGCCCGGCGGAGCGTCGGAACGCTCCACCGGGCCCTCGGTGCCTTGCTGCCCCGGGTCAGGCGCTGATCACGGTGACCTCGCCGATGCCCAGCTCCCGCACCGCGTCCGCGAACGCCGCGGCGTCGCCGACCAGGACGGTGACCAGCCGGTCCGGCGGGAACGCCTTGACCACGGCCTCGGTGGCGGCGGCGGTCGGCAGCTCGGCCAGCTGCCGGTAGACCTCCGCCTGGAAGTCGTCGGCCAGGTGCTGCTCGACCTGGTCGGCCAGGGTGCCGGCCACCGAGCCCGCCGTCTCGTACTTCAGCGGCGCCACGCCGACCAGGAACTGCACGGCCTCGGCGCGCTCCGCGTCGGTGAGCCCCTCGGCGGCCAGCGTGCGCAGGATCGTCCAGGTGTCGGCCAGCGCCGGGGCGGTGGAGGCGGTGTCCACCGAGCCGCTGATCGCCAGCAGGGAGCGCCCGCTGCCGTCGGCGGCCGAGCGCAGCGGCTGGGCGAAGGCCCGCACGCCGTAGGTGTAGCCCTTCTCCTCGCGCAGCACCCGGTCCAGCCGGGAGGTGAGGGTGCCGCCCAGGCAGTAGGTGCCGAGGATCTGCGCGGCCCAGCTCGGGTCGTGCCGGTCCGGGCCGATCCGGCCGATCAGCAGCTGGGTCTGCACCGAGCCCGGGCGGTCCACGATGATCACCCGGCCGGTGTCGTCGGCGGTCACCGGCGCGTGCGCGCTCGGCTCGGCCGCGGAGCCCTTCCAGGCGCCCAGGGTGGACTCCAGCAGGGCCGGCAGGTCGGTGCCGGTGAGGTCGCCGACCACGACCACGGTGGTGGTGGCGGGCCGCACGTGCGCCTCGTAGAAGGCCCGGACGGCGGCCCGGTCGATCGTCTTGACCGTCTCGGCGGTGCCGGCGCGCGGCCGCGACAGCCGGTCGGCGCCGTCGAACAGCTCGGCGTACAGCGCCTTGGCGGCCCGCCGGGCCGGGTTGGCCTGCTCGTGCACGATCTCGTCCAGCCGGTTGGCGACCAGCCGCTCGATCTCGTTCTCCGGCAGCGCCGGGCTGCCCAGCGCGGCGGCCAGCAGGTCCAGGCCGCGGGCCAGCCGGGAGGCCGGGACCTCCAGCGAGACCCGGATGCACGGGTGGTCCGCGTGCGCGTCCAGGGTCGCGCCGGCCCGCTCCAGCTCCGCCGCGAACTCCTCGGCCGTCAGCGTGTCGGTGCCCTCGCTGAGCGCCCGGGCCAGGATCGAGGCGACGCCGTCCGCGCCCTCCGGCTCGGCCGCGAGCGGCGCGTCGAGCAGCACGTCGACGGCCACCAGCTGCTGCCCGGGGCGGTGGCAGTGCAGCACCGTGATGCCGTTGCCGAGCGCGGCGCGCTCCGGCGCCGGGAACGCCCACGGGCCGGGGGTGCCGGGCTGGGGCTGGGGGTGGAAGGTCATGGCGGGGACGTACTCGGTGCTCATACGGCGGCGCCCTCCTCGTCGGTCTCGGCGGTGGCAGCGGTGTCGTCGGCGGTGTCCTCGGCCGGGGTCGGCTCGTACACCAGCACCGCCCGGTTCTGCGGGTGCAGCCGCGCGGCGGCGATCTCCCGCACCTCCTCGGCGGTGACGTCGAGGACCTTGGGCAGGGCGTCGTTCAGCAGCTTCGGGTCGCCGAACAGCACGGCGTAGCGGCAGAGTTCGTCGGCGCGGCCGGCCACCGTGGTGAGCCGGTCCAGCCACTCGCGCTCGATCTGCGCCTGGGCGCGCTCCAGCTCGGCCGGGGTCGGTCCCTCGGCGGCGAACCGGGCCAGCTCCTCGTCGACGGCCGCGTCGATCTGCTCGATGGTGGCGTCGCCGGAGGTCTTGACGTCCAGCCAGCCCAGGCTCGGCGCGCCGGACAGCCGCAGCAGGCCGAAGCCGGCCGCGACGGCGGTGCGGTCCCGGCGGACCAGCCGGTTGTACAGCCGGCTCGACTCGCCGCTGCCGAGGATGGTCAGCGCCAGGTCGGCGGCGTCCGCCTCGCGGGTGCCGTCGTGCGGCAGCCGGTAGGCGGCCATCAGCGCGCGGGACGGCACGTCCTCGCGGATCAGCTCGCGCAACTCCCGGCCCACCGTCTCCGGCAGGCTGCCGTCGCGCGGCGGCTGCTTGCCGTCGTGCGCGGGGATGCTGCCGAAGTACTTCTCCACCCAGGCGACGGTCTGCTCGGGGTCGATGTCGCCGACCACCGACAGCACCGCGTTGTTGGGCGCGTAGTAGGTGCGGAAGAACGCCCGGGCGTCCTCCAGGGTGGCCGCGTCCAGGTCGGCCATCGAGCCGATCGGGGTGTGGTGGTACGGGTGGCCGTCCGGGAAGGACAGCGCGGCGAGCTTCTCGAACGCGGTGCCGTAGGGCACGTTGTCGTACCGTTGGCGGCGCTCGTTCTTCACCACGTCGCGCTGGTTCTCCATCGACGTCTCGTCGAGGGCCGCCAGCAGCGAGCCCATCCGGTCCGCCTCCAGCCAGAGCGCCAGCTCCAACTGGTGGGCCGGCATGGTCTCGAAGTAGTTGGTGCGCTCGAAGCTGGTGGTGCCGTTGAGCGAGCCGCCGGCGCCCTGGACCAGCTCGAAGTGCCCGTTGTTGGACACGTTGGCGGACCCCTGGAACATCAGGTGCTCGAACAGGTGGGCCAGCCCGGTGCGGCCCTTCACCTCGTGCCGGGATCCGACGTCGTACCAGAGGCAGACCGCTGCCACCGGGGTCAGGTGGTCCTCGGAGAGGACGACGCGCAGGCCGTTGGCCAGGCGGTGCTCGGTGATGGCGATGCCTCGCTGGGAGGCGGGGGCCGGGTTGGCCATGCGCTCGGGTCCTTCCCGTCGTCGAAGTCGGGGTTCGTGTGGCGTCCCCCATTGTGGTGCAACGCGCGAACGGCGTGGATGTGTCCGCGCGGACGGGGCGTTCGCCAGGGGCGGAAGAGGGGCGCTGGCCGGGGCTGTCGGCGGGAGGGTCCACAATGGGGGCGCCGAGCCCTGTTGACAGACCCGCCGACAGCCCCGGCGAAACCGCGCCGACGAGACGTGGACGAGACGCAAGCGAGACGTAAGGGAGCCCCGCCGCGATGGCCCGCCGCAGTTCGCAGACCCCGCCCCCCGGAGACTTCGAGGAGCGCATCCTCGACGTCGACGTCGTGGACGAGATGCAGGGCTCGTTCCTCGAGTACGCCTACTCGGTCATCTACTCCCGGGCCCTCCCGGACGCCCGGGACGGCCTCAAGCCGGTGCATCGCCGCATCCTCTACCAGGCCAACGAGATGGGCCTGCGCCCGGAGCGCGGCCACGTCAAGTGCGCCCGCCTGGTCGGCGAGGTGATGGGCCGGCTGCACCCGCACGGCGACGCCTCCATCTACGACTCGGTCGTCCGGATGGCCCAGCCGTTCTCGATGCGGCTGCCGCTGATCGACGGCCACGGCAACTTCGGCTCGCTCGGCAACGACGACCCGCCGGCGGCGATGCGGTACACCGAGTCCCGGCTGACCGCCGCCTCGATGGCCATGGTCGAGTCGATCCACGAGGAGACCGTCGACTTCGGGCCCAACTACGACGGCAGCGAGCAGGAGCCGCTGGCGCTCCCGGCGGCCTTCCCCAACCTGCTGGTCAACGGCGCCACCGGCATCGCCGTCGGCATGGCCACCAACATGCCGCCGCACAACCTCTCCGAGGTCGTCGCCGCCGCCCGCCACCTGATCAAGCACCCGAACGCCGACCTCGACACCCTCATGCGGTTCGTCCCCGGCCCGGACCTGCCCACCGGCGGACGGATCGTCGGCCTCTCCGGCATCCGGGACGCCTACGAGTCCGGCCGCGGCACCTTCAAGATCCGCGCCACCACGAGCATCGAGGCGGTCACCGCCCGCCGCAAGGGCATCGTGGTCACCGAGCTGCCGTACAACGTCGGCCCGGAGAAGGTCATCTCCAAGATCAAGGACCTGGTCAACGCCAAGAAGCTCCAGGGCATCGCGGACGTCAAGGACCTCACCGACCGCGAGCACGGGCTGCGCCTGGTCATCGAGGTCAAGAACGGCTTCGTGCCCGAGGCCCTGCTGGAGCAGCTCTACAAGCTGACGCCGATGGAGGAGACCTTCGGCATCAACAACGTGGCGCTGGTCGACGGCCAGCCGCTCACCCTCGGCCTCAAGGAGCTGCTGGAGGTCTACGTCGACCACCGCTTCGAGGTGGTCCGCCGGCGCAGCGACTTCCGCCGCCGCAAGCGCCAGGAGCGGCTGCACCTGGTCGAGGGCCTGCTGGTCGCGCTGGTCGACATCGACGAGGTCATCGCGATCATCCGGTCGAGCGACAACGCCGCCCAGGCCAAGGAGCGCCTGATGGAGCGCTTCTCGCTGTCCGAGACGCAGACCGCGTACATCCTCGACACCCCGCTGCGCCGGCTCACCCGCTTCGACCGGGTCGAGCTGGAGCAGGAGCAGGCCAAGCTGACCTCCGAGATCGCCGACCTGACCGAGATCCTGGAGTCGGACAGCAAGCTGCGCAGCGTGGTCTCCGGCGAACTCGGTGCCGTCGCCAAGCAGTTCGGCACCGAGCGGCGCACCGTCCTGCTGGAGGCCGGCGCCGCCCCGGCCGCCTCGCTGACCGTCCCGCTGGAGGTCGCCGACGACCCGTGCCGGGTGCTGCTCTCCTCCACCGGCCTGCTCGCCCGCACCGCCGACGGCGAGCCGTTCGAGCTCTCCGAGAAGCGCGCCAAGCATGACGTGATCGTCTCCGCGGTGCCCACCACCGCCCGCGCCGACGTCGGCGTGGTCACCTCGGCCGGCCGGGTCCTGCGGCTGCCGGTCATCGACCTGCCGGCGCTGCCGCCCACCCCCTCGCCGACGCTGGCCGGCGGCGCCGCCGTCACCGAGTTCCTCCGGCTGGAGGCCGACGAGCGGGTCCTCGCGCTGACCACCCTGGACGAGTCCTCCCCCGGCCTGGCGCTGGGCACGGTGCAGGGCGTGGTCAAGCGGGTGGTCCCCGAATGGCCCGCCAACAAGGACGAGTTCGAGGTGATCGCGCTCAAGGACGGCGACGAGGTGATCGGCGCGGTCGAGCTGCGCACCGGCGAGGAGGACCTCGTCTTCATCACCTCCGACGCCCAGCTGCTGCGCTACCCCGCCGGGCAGGTCCGCCCGCAGGGCCGACCTGCCGGCGGCATGGCCGGCATCAAGCTCGCGGACGGCGCCCGGGTGCTCTCCTTCACCGCCGTCGACCCGGCCGCCGACGCGGTGGTCGTCTCGGTGGCCGGCACCTCCGGCACGCTGGCCGGCGAGGCGCAGTCCTCCTGGAAGGTCACCCCCTTCGAGCAGTACCCGCGCAAGGGCCGCGCCACCGGCGGCGTGCGCTGCCAGCGCTTCCTGCGCGGCGAGGACGCCCTCGCGTTCGCCTGGGCCGGCCCGGCGCCCGCCCGCGCCGCCACGGCCAAGGGCGCCCCGGTCGACCTGCCGGAGCGCGACCCGCGCCGCGACGGTTCCGGCACCCCCGTGACCACCCCGGTCAGCACCGTCGCCGGTCCCGCCTGACCGCCGTTCCCCCCGCAGGGCGCCGGACCCGTCCGGCGCCCTGCGGCGTTCCCGCCCGCACGCTTCCGTCCCGCCCGCACGCCTCCGTCCCGCCCCGGCGGCCGCGCCGCGGCGGACCGGCAAGGGTAGCCTTACCGGGGTGAGCACCTGTGCGACCCTGTCGCGTGAACTGTCGGAACCCCTGGCCGCCACCGCCGCGACCGCGACCACCTGGCTGCTGGTGGAACAGAACGGTCCGTGGGGGGCGAAGGCGCTCGCCGAGAGCCATCTGGACCCGGCGGTCGGGCGGGCCCTGGACGCGGCGGCGGCCGGCACCGGGGTGCGGGTGGCGCTGATCCGGCGGCCCGGGCGGCACGCGGACTGCCTGCCGACGGCCCGCCACGAGGTGATCGTGGCGCACACCGTCCCGGCCCCCGGCCGCAGCTGGGTGCGCCGCCACGAGGTGGCCGACCCGGCGGAGCTCCTCGCGCTGGACTTCGCGGCGCTGGGCGCCGGCGACCACGGCGGCCTCGGGGTGCCGCACGTCGGCGGCCCGGTCGCCCTGGTGTGCACCAACGGCCGCCGGGACCGCTGCTGCGCGCTGCTGGGCCGCCCGCTCGCGGCCGATCTGGCCGCCGCCGGCCACAGCGAGGTGTGGGAGGTGACCCACCTGGGCGGCCACCGCTTCTCCCCCACCGTGCTGGTGCTGCCGTACGGCTACGCGTACGGCCGGCTGACCGCCGAGTCCGCCAAGGAGGTGCTGGCGGCGACGGCCGCCGGCCACGTGGTGCCGGAGTGGTCGCGCGGCTGCTCCGGCTGGGAACGGCCCGGCCAGGCGGCCGACCACGCCGTGCGGCTGGCCACCGGGGAGACCAGGGCCGACGCGCTCACCGTGGCCCAGCACGAGGACGGCGCGGGCCGCTGGCGGGTCGAGGTCCGGCACGAGGACGGCCGGGCCTGGGAGGTCCGGGTGGTCGAGGGCGTCAGCGAACCGGCCCGGCCCGAGAGTTGCGGCAAGGCGGCGGCCACCCCGTCCCGGATGGAGGCCGTCTCGCTCCGAGAGCTGTGACGTGCGGCGACCCCCGGCGGATGC
>NZ_JBHYUU010000149.1:0-4675 GCF_042749955.1 Kitasatospora sp. NPDC059462
CGTCGCCGTGCACGAGTTGTGACGCCCGCTTAGTCCGCCCCCCCTACTCCCCCCGCAACCGGAAGGCGGAGGCTACGCGTGCTGGTCGAGTTCACCGGTTTTGATGGCCTGGAGGAAGCCGGCGAAGGACGAGGGGGCGATGCGGAGGATGAGGTTGCCGTCGTCGGATTCCCGGAGTTCGACCAGGCCGGCGGCCCCTGTGCGGATCTCGACGCAGTTGGCTTGGTCGCCACTGAAGCTGGACTTGTGCCAATCGAGCTGTGACATGTGCGCCTTCCTTAGAGGGCGTAGCGGATGTGCTGAATCAGTCCCCAGGAGTCGTGGTCGGCTCGGGATCGTAGAGCGCGAGATGCTTCCAGTTCCGGAAGCGCAAGGGACTTGAGGCGTTCGAACTTTGAGTGATAGGCGACGAGCGACTCTGGATCGCCATGGTAGGTGGAGCCGCCGGGGTGCTCCATCAGCACGGTGTCCAGGTCGGAGTGCGGACCGTGCACAATCATGAAAGACGTGTCCGTGGAGACGTACTCGGTACAGCGGAAGGGCAGGATCTGGATGGTGACGTGGGGGAGTTCGGTCACCTCGACCAGATAGTCGAGCTGTTCCCTCATGACCCTGGGGCCGCCGAACCGGGAATGCAGGGCCGCTTCGTGGATCACAGCGTGAAGTGGGAGGGACCCGTCGCTGCCTATGGCCTGCTGGCGGCTGCGGCGGAATTCCATCTTCTTCTCATCGCCGCTGAGGATGACCTCGCTGTAGCGCGGGACCTGAAGCAGCCCGGGGATCAGCAGAGTTTCGTAGCTGGAGAGAGAAACAGCGGTCGACTCGGACTCGGCCAGATCGAGGGCCGAGGTGTGAACGAACCCCTTGAAGGCACTCCACCAGCCCTTTCCGTTGCTGAGTCCCATCCGGTGCAGAGCTGCGGCATAGGTCTCATCCGTGTGGCCATAGGCATCCAGCAGAACGGTCAACCGATCCGGATCCAGCCCCGTGCGGCCGGCCTCGATGTGGCTGAGTTGCGGGCCTCCCATGCCGACGAGTGCGCCGGCGTCTTTGACTGCCAGCCCTGCGCCCTCGCGGAGGCGCCTCAGCTCGGCACCGAAGCGCCGCTGCCTCTCCACCTCCTCGCCCTCGCCCTCGCCACCGTCATCACCGGTGTCATCACCGCCCTCAAGGTCGGCCCGCCCCCGCCGCCCATCACCCGCCACGGGCGCTGGGAACTGCGCACCTCCCCCGACGGCACCCCCGAATACACCTGGATCGCCCGCCAGGCCCGCCACTTCAGCCCCGAAACCAACCCCTACAACCACCGCCGCATACCCCGATGACGCACCTAGGAGCAGGAAGTCGACCACACCGACTTCCTGCTCCGACCGGGGCCACGGGAGCAATGCCGAAGAGCAGGAAGTCGACCACACCGACTTCCTGCTCCGTGCTCAGCCGTTCAGGCGCTCAGCGGGTACCGGGTGTCCAGGTCGCGGAAGACGGCGCCGTTCAGCTGGAAGGCGCGCTTGCACTCCTCGACCACCCGGCGGCGCTCGACCTCGTCCATGGCCACGCCGGCCGCGTCCAGCCTGGCCCGGTAGTCCCGCTTGAACGCGGCCGGGTTCTCCACCTGCTCGAAGACGTAGAACCGCACGCCGTCGCCCTTGCGCTCGAAGCCCCAGGTCTTCTCGGCGAGGCCGCGGATGATCTGACCACCCGACAGGTCGCCCAGGTAGCGGGTGTAGTGGTGCGCGACGTAGCCCGCCGGCCAGTCGGCCGCGAGCTCCTCCAGCCGGGCGGCGTACGCGGCGGTGGCGGGCAGCGGGGCGAGCCCCTCGCGCCACCGTGGACCGCGCAGGTGGGCCAGGTCGCGCTCGATGGCCTCGGTGCGCAGCAGCGCGGGGTCGATGAAGGGACCGGCCACCGGGTGCCCCGCGAGCTCCTGCGCCCGCTCCTCCAGTGCGCGGTAGACGTACCAGAGCTGGGCGGTGAGGTCGGCGTAGGCCTCGACACCGAGGTGCCCGCCGAGCAGACGGCTCATGAAGGACGACTGCTCGGCCGCCTCGTGCTCGGCACTGCTGGCGGTGCGCAGCACGGTGGAGAACGGGACGACGGGCTGCTCGGGTATGGGCATGCGGGCCTCCAGAGATCGAGTACACCCCCGATTGCTTCGGTTAGCCTAACCTAAGTTCCTGTCATGCCGACAGGGTGTCGGGAAGAACCGTGCGCCCCCGGGAACGGCGAAGGCCGGGGCCCGCGGAAAATTCCGCGGACCCCGGCCTCCCACTGCCTCGACCTACCTCGGAGCGTCCGGGCGGACGGACCGCCGGACGGACGAGATGGGCACGACGGCTCAGTGACCGCCCTGCTCCGCCAGGCGCTTGATCGACGCGGTGACCTCGGCCTCGGCCTCGGTGCGGCCGACCCAGTTGGCACCCTCGACCGACTTGCCGGGCTCCAGGTCCTTGTAGACCTCGAAGAAGTGCTGGATCTCCAGGCGGTCGAACTCCGACACGTGGTGGATGTCCTGCAGGTGCTCCCAGCGCGGGTCCGTCGCCGGGACGCAGAGCAGCTTGTCGTCGCCGCCGGCCTCGTCCGTCATCTTGAACATGCCGATGACGCGGCACTTGATCAGGCAACCGGGGAAGGTCGGCTCGTCCAGGATGACCAGGGCGTCCAGCGGGTCACCGTCGTCCGCCAGGGTGCCCTCGACGTAGCCGTAGTCGGCCGGGTAGCGGGTCGAGGTGAAGAGCATCCGGTCGAGCCGCAGACGGCCGGTCTCGTGGTCGACCTCGTACTTGTTACGAGAGCCCTTCGGGATTTCGATAAGGACGTCGAACTCCAACGGTTCCTCCAAGGTAGGGACTGACAGAATCCAAGTGTCTCCTACGGGAGTGAGTGCTGAGGAAAGGGGCCGGTTCGGTGCGTGCAGGGGCTGGGTCGGGGGACCGACGCGGGGGGACGGCCGCGGGGCTGTTCGGGGCGGCGGTGCTGGTCGCCGGGACGGTGCTCGGTGCGGGCGGTGCGTACGCGCAACCGTCCCCGCCGGCGTCCGGAACCGGCTCGCCGTCCGGATCGGTCGCGCCGTCCGGATCGTTCGCGCCGTCCGGGTCCGGATCGCTCTCGCCTTCCGGCCGGGCCACCGGGAAGGCCCCGGGGGGCGAGGACGAGGGCGACGGCCACCGGGACGACGGCAGGGGCGGCAAGGGGGACCGGGGCGGCAAGGGGGACGACGGCGACCGCAACGGCAACCGGCCGGGGCACCGGGGCGGCGAGTCGCCCCACGCGTCCGCGAGCGCCACCGGCACCGCCACCACCCCGGCCACCGGCACGGCGGGCACCCCCACCACCGGCGCCGGCCCCGCCGCGCCCGCCGCCAAGCCCACCGGCGCCGCCCGCCCGGCCCCCGCCGGGACGGTGCTGACCGCCGCCGGGGCCGGGCCGGACACCGGCCTGCCCACCTCCCAGGGCCTTCAGCAGGCGCTCGCCGCCGTGCTCGCCGACAAGAACCTCGGCACCGTCGGCCTGGCCGTCGCGGACGCCGCCGACGGCCAACTCCTCTACGGCAGCGGCGAGAACACCGCCGCCACCCCGGCGTCCACCACCAAGCTGGCCACCTCGGTCGCGGCGCTGTCGCTGATCCCCGGCGACACCCGGCTGACGACCCGGGTCGTCAAGAACGCGGCCACCGGCGGGATCACCCTCGTGGGTGGTGGCGATCCGACCCTCACCGGGCTCCCCGCCGACCAGGTGCAGATCGGCGGCGTCCCCGCCGACCCGGACACCGCGCCCGCCTCGCTGGACGCCCTGGCCCGGCAGACCGCCGCCGCGCTGAAGGCCGCGGGCACCACCGCCGTCGCGCTCGACTACGACATCTCCCTCTACTCCGGCAGCCCGCTGCACAAGAACCACGACAACGAGAACATCGCCGCGGTGACGCCGCTGATGGTGGACGAGGGCAAGGTCGACCCGAAGAGCCGCGAGGACGCGCCCGCCCGCGTCACCGACCCGGCCGGGGCGGCCGCCGAGGCCTTCGCCAACCTGCTCAAGGCGCAGGGCATCACCGTCCAGGGCAAGGCGAAGCAGGCCGCCGCCCCGGCCGCCGCCGACGCGCCGGTGCTCGGGCGGGTCGACTCGCCCACCGTGTCCCGGCTGGTCGAGCGGATGCTGACCACCTCCGACAACACCCTCGCCGAGGCGCTCGCCCGGCAGGCCGCGCTCGCCGCCCACCAGCCGGCCAGCTTCGAGGGCGCCGCCACCGCCGTCACCCAGGAACTCGCCCGGCTCGGCGTGCCGACGGCCGGCGTGGTGCTCAACGACGGCAGCGGCCTGCACACCGGCAACGCGATCCCGCCGGTCGTCCTGGTCAAGCTGCTCGCGCTCGCCGCCTCCGCGGACCACCCGACGCTGCGCCCGGTGCTGACCGGCCTGCCGATCGCCGGCTTCACCGGCACCCTCGGCAAGCGCTTCGGCTCCACCTCGGGCGCCGCCGACGCGGCCGGCCTGGTCCGCGCCAAGACCGGCAGCCTGAGCGGCGTCAACACCCTGGCGGGCACCGTCGTGGACGCCGACGGCCGCCTGCTCTCCTTCGCCCTGATGACCCGCACCACCGCCCCCGCCGACACCGCCCGCACCGCCATGGACCGCGTCGTCGCCCGCCTCGCCGCCTGCGGCTGCCACTAGGCGGCTGGGC
>NZ_JBHYUU010000149.1:4774-20704 GCF_042749955.1 Kitasatospora sp. NPDC059462
CGGGCTTCGCCGCTGCCTTCGGCTGGGCGGGCTTCGCCGCTGCCTTCGGCTGGGCGGGCTTCGCCGCTGCCTTCGGCTGGGCGGGCTTCGCCGCTGCCTTCGGCTGGGCGGGCTTCGCCGCTTCGAGGCATTCCTGTTGGCCCGCCCTCTGGGCGGAAAGCGGAAGTCCGGCGACCGGCCGCAGACCGATTTGCCCTGGCGGACCGACTGGGACGGGCCTGGCCGCCGAGCCAAGGGTGAGCAGGGCGCGGTGCCGCTGCGAGGACCCTCGGCGTGTGGTCGGACGCCCGGTCGGGGCGGGGTTCCGCGCAGGGGTGGGCGTGCCGGGCCGGGACGGATCCGCTGCGGCGCCTCCAGGAGGCGCCGCAGCGCACGGATCCGGTTCGGCCAGAGGCGCGCGTGGCCGGGCGCAGTGGCTCCAGGAGAGCTCGCGCGTTGGCTTGGCGGCACCCTGCGAAGGGGTTCGCGGGCATGCGACGGTGGCCGGCGAACTGCTGCGCCTCGGCTGGGCCGGTCGGGTTGGGCCAGGGTGGGGCTCGTGTGCTGGACGCCGCCGCCTCAGTGGCACTCCGCGGAGGGGCCGTGGGCGGTGTGAGTGCCGGTTTCGGCGCCGGGGAGGGCTCGGGCGGTGCCGGGGCCGGGCTCGCGTGGTGACGGCGGCCGCCTTGGCGGCACCTCGCCAAGGGGCTCGTGGGCGTGCGGCGGTGACCCGGCATCTGCGCGCCTTCGGCTGAGCCCGTCGTGTTGGGGCGGAGTGGGGCTCAGGTGGCGGAGGCGGCCGCTTCTGCGAAACCTCGCGGGGGGGGGTGCGTGGGTGATGCGAGTTGGGGGTGGGGCTCGGGCGGTGCCGGGGCAGGACTCGTGTGCTGGAGGCGGCCGCCTTGGGGACGCCTCGCGCAGGGGCTCGTGGGCGTGCGGCGGCGCCCCGGCCCCTGCGCGCCTTCGGCTGGGCCGGGCTACGGCTCGCATGCCGGACCGACTTGGCGGCATCGGGGAGCCCGGCCCCCGCGTGCCGGAGGCCGCCGTGAGGCCGCCGCAGTGGTGCCCTCGCGGAGGCGCAGGTGTGCGCGCGGCCACGGGTTTCCGGTCGCGGAGGCGGACGTCGCGCAGGGCCCCGCGTGCCGGCGGTGGGTGAGGCGGTGCCTCCCGGACGGCGGGCACCGGGGGACGGATCCGCGGCGGCCCCCCGGTGGGTGGCCATTGACCGGCCGTTCCGGCTCCCCCCGGCGGGCGGGAGCACGTACGGTGAGGGCATGACGAGCGCGAGCGGCGGTGCTGACATGGTCGACTGGAATCTCGCGGTCGCAACCGCGACCAGGCTGGTGCGGCCGGGGCCGGAGGTGAGCCGGGCCGAGGCGGGCGCGGTGGTCGCCGAACTGCGCCGGCACGCCCTGGCGGCCGAGGAGCACGTCCGGGAATTCACCGGCATGCGGTCCAGCAGTCTGACCGAGGCGGTCGCGACCCCGGTGCTGATCGTGGACCGGCCCGGCTGGGTGCGGGCGAACGTGGCGGGCTTCCGCACCATCGTGCAGCCGCTGGTGGAGAAGCTGCAGGCGCGCCGGACGACCGGCTCGGCCTCCGCGGTGTTCGGCACGGTGGGGGAGAAGGCCACCGGCATCGAGGTCGGCGCGCTGCTGGCGTTCCTGGCCACCAAGGTGCTCGGCCAGTACGAGACCTTCGCCCCGGCCGAGCCCTCGCTGGAGGCGCCGGACAGTCCGGCCGCGCTGTTCGACAAGCCGCGTCTCGGCCCCGAGGGCCCCGGTCCGGGGCGGCTGCTGCTGGTGGCGCCGAACATCGTGCACGTGGAGCGGGAGCTGGACGTCGATCCGGCCGACTTCCGGCTCTGGGTCTGCCTGCACGAGGAGACCCACCGCACCCAGTTCACCGCGGTGCCCTGGCTGCGCGACCACATCCAGTCCGAGGTGCAGTCCTTCCTGGCCGAGACGGACGTCGACCCCGGGGCGCTGCTGGAGCGGCTGCGGGACGCCGCCGGATCGCTGGGCGCGGGGCTGCCGGGCCTGGGCGGCGGCGGTCGCGGCGACGGCACCTCCTCGGCGGGTCTGCTGGAGATCGTCCAGTCGCCCGCCCAGCGGGAGATCCTCGGCCGGCTGACCGCCGTGATGTCCCTGCTGGAGGGGCACGCGGACGTGGTGATGGACGGCGTGGGCCCGGCCGTGGTGCCGAGCGTCGCGGAGATCCGGGAGAAGTTCCAGCAGCGCCGGGACCGCGGCGCCAACCGGTTGGACCTGGTGCTGCGCCGGCTGCTCGGCATGGACGCCAAGCTCCGCCAGTACCAGGACGGCGCGGTGTTCGTCCGGGGCGTGGTGGAGCAGGTCGGCATGGAGGGTTTCAACCGGGTCTGGACCTCGCCCAACACGCTGCCGACCAAGGAGGAGATCCACGACCCCGCCGCCTGGGTGGCCCGCGTCGCGCGCTGAGACGGGCCGCCCGTGACGCGGTGACGTGCGAACCGGTGGTTCAAACCCGTTCGTACGGGTGGTCCAGTCGTGCACATGGCGGGTGAAGATACGTTTCTTCATTCACCCGAACGTGGGACGGTGGTCGTACCGGTGGCGCGGGTGGCGTAGCGGGTGTCTCCTTTCTGCCACCATCTGTGAGCGCCCGGTAACAGGGTGCTCACAGATGCGCGGTCCCCCGCCGCGCCCACCGTCGTCCTGTCCCCCCTCCGCCGAGGAGTCGTCGCCGTGGGCCCTCACCCCGCCGTCGCCGCGATACGCCTGGCCGTTCGCCGCACCCTCACCGACCTCGCCGCCGAGGCCGGTTCCACCTTCACCGCGCCCGTCCGGCAGCCGCGCGAGCGCACCGGCGGCGCGCCGCTGGCCGCCGCCGCGCTGCCCGCCGCCGTCGGCACCACGCTGATCGGCAACGCCCACCGCCACCCGTCCGGGCTGCCCCGCACCCCCGCCGCGCCCGGCTCGCCGCTGGTCCTGGTCGCCGTCAGCGGCGGCGCGGACTCCATGGCGCTCGCCATCGCGGCCGCCTTCGAGGCCCCCAAGATCGGCTTGCGGGTCGGCGCCGTCACCGTCGACCACGGCCTGCAGCCGGGCTCCGCCGACCGCGCCGCCCAGGTCGCCGGCCGGCTGCGCGAGCTCGGCCTGGACCCGGTCGAGGCGGTCGCCGTGCGGGTCGGCCGCGAGGGCGGGCCCGAGGCCGCCGCCCGGGACGCCCGCTACGCCGCGCTGGACGAGGCCGCCGAGCGGCACGCCGCGCTCGCCGTCCTGCTCGGGCACACCCGTGACGACCAGGCCGAGACCGTGCTGCTGGGCCTGGCCCGCGGCTCGGGCTCCCGTTCGCTGGCCGGCATGCCGGCCCAGAAGGGCCGCTACCGCCGCCCGCTGCTGGAGCTGGACCGGGCCGCCACCCGGCAGGCCTGCTCCGCCCAGGCGATCCCGGTCTGGGACGACCCGCACAACTGCGACCCGGCCTACACCCGCTCCCGGGTCCGCCACGAGGTGCTGCCGGTGCTGGAGAAGCACCTGGGCGGCGGCGTGGTGGAGGCGCTCGCCCGCACCGCCCGGCTGTTCCGCGACGACGCCGACGCGCTCGACCAGTGGGCCGCGCTGGCGGAGCGCGACCTCCGCGCGGGCGACGGCGCCCTGGACGCCGGCAAGCTGGCCGAACTGCCCCCCGCGGTGCGCCGCCGGGTGCTGCGCCGGGCCGCGCTGCGGGCGGGCTGTCCGGCGGGGGACCTGTTCGCCCGGCACCTCGAAACGATCGACCTGCTCGTCACCGGATGGCGCGGCCAGGGGCCGCTGCACCTACCCGGGGGCGTCGAAGCGACCCGGCGGTGTGGCACGCTGGTCTTTCGGCGACAGGGCGACTGACGGGCGGGCATGCCCCGGGGGAGCCGGCCGCCGGCCATCCATACCCCGACACGTTTGAGGACGTATCCCCGGTGGACCAGAACGACATGGGCGCTGACCTCGCGAAGGTGCTCATCAGCAAGGACGAGATCGACGCCAAGCTCCTGGAGCTGGCCGAGCGCATCGACCGGGACTACGCAGGGAAGGACCTGCTGATCGTCGGCGTCCTCAAGGGGGCCGTGATGGTCATGGCGGATCTCGCCCGCACCCTGCACTCGCAGGTGACCATGGACTGGATGGCCGTCTCCTCCTACGGGATGGGCACCAAGTCCTCCGGCGTGGTGCGGATCCTGAAGGACCTCGACACCGACATCGCCGGCCGTGACGTCCTGATCGTCGAGGACATCATCGACTCCGGCCTGACCCTGTCCTGGCTGCTCGGCAACCTGAGCTCGCGCGGTCCGGCCTCCCTGGAGGTCTGCGCCCTGCTGCGCAAGCCGGACGCGGCGAAGGTCGAGATCGACGTCAAGTACGTGGGCTTCGACATCCCCAACGAGTTCGTCGTCGGCTACGGCCTCGACTACGCGGAGAAGCTGCGCAACCTGCCGTTCATCGGCACCCTCGCGCCGCACGTCTACGGCGGCTGAGACCCGTTCGGACGACGGACGGGAACAGGAGCCTGTTCCCGCCCGTTGGATCCGGGGGACCATAGAAGAACGTCGTATCGCGCTGCTCCCGCCACGTGGGGGTCGCACTGCGGTACGGTCCAATAAAACCGCTCTTCACATGAGCACTGACCGAATGCGCCGGCGGCCCACAGCCCCGCGGCGCCGTTGAGTGGCAGGAGGGACGGGGCGGCAACGCCCCGCATGGATGGACGTCAAGCGATACTTCCGTGCGCCGATCATGTGGATCGTGCTGGCCGTCCTCGCCGTCGTCGTGCTGATGCAGGTCGTTTCGGACTCGAACGGCTACAAGACGGTGGACACCGGGCAGGTCGTCGCGGCGATCGACGCGAAGCAGGTCAAGTCGGCGCAGATCACCACAGGTGACTCGAACACCATCAAGATCCAGCTGAAGGACGGCGCCAAGCTGCCCGCCGTGGGCACCGGCAAGCCGCAGTCCGGCAGCAAGTTCCAGGCCTCGTACATCGGCGACCAGGGTGTTGCGATCGCCGACAAGCTGCAGGCCCAGATCAACGACAACGACCAGAGCACGCTCTCCGAGGGCTACACCATCAGCCCGGAGAAGCAGAGCACCCTCGTCAGCCTGCTGCTGTCGATGCTGCCCATTGTGATCATCGTGCTGGTCTTCCTCTTCCTGATGAACCAGATGCAGGGCGGCGGCTCGCGCGTCATGCAGTTCGGCAAGTCGAAGGCGAAGCTGCTCACCAAGGACACCCCGAAGACCACCTTCGCCGACGTCGCGGGCGCCGACGAGGCGGTCGAGGAGCTCCACGAGATCAAGGAGTTCCTCCAGGAGCCGGCCAAGTTCCAGGCGGTCGGCGCCAAGATCCCCAAGGGCGTGCTGCTCTACGGCCCGCCCGGCACCGGCAAGACCCTGCTGGCGCGCGCCGTCGCGGGCGAGGCCGGGGTGCCGTTCTACTCGATCTCCGGCTCGGACTTCGTCGAGATGTTCGTCGGTGTCGGCGCCAGCCGCGTCCGCGACCTCTTCGAGCAGGCCAAGGCGAACGCCCCGGCGATCGTCTTCGTCGACGAGATCGACGCCGTCGGCCGGCACCGCGGCGCGGGCCTCGGCGGCGGTCACGACGAGCGCGAGCAGACCCTCAACCAGCTGCTGGTCGAGATGGACGGCTTCGACGTCAAGGGCGGCGTCATCCTGATCGCCGCCACCAACCGCCCGGACATCCTGGACCCGGCGCTGCTGCGCCCGGGCCGCTTCGACCGCCAGATCGCGGTCGAGCGCCCCGACCTCCAGGGCCGTCTGGACATCCTCAAGGTGCACCAGAAGGGCAAGCCGATCGCGCCCGACGTCGACCTCTCGGCCGTCGCCAAGCGCACCCCCGGCTTCACCGGTGCCGATCTGTCGAACGTCCTGAACGAGGCGGCGCTGCTGACCGCCCGCTCGGACAAGAAGCTGATCGACAACAACATCCTGGACGAGGCGATCGACCGCGTCGTGGCCGGTCCGCAGAAGCGCACGCGGATCATGTCCGACAAGGAGAAGAAGATCACCGCGTACCACGAGGGCGGTCACGCCCTGGTCGCGGCGGCCTGCCAGTACAGCGACCCGGTGCACAAGATCACCATCCTGTCCCGCGGCCGGGCCCTCGGCTACACCATGGTGCTGCCGGACGAGGACAAGTACTCCACCACCCGCAACGAGATGCTCGACCAGCTGGCGTACATGCTGGGCGGGCGCGCGGCGGAGGAGCTGGTCTTCCACGACCCGACCACCGGTGCCTCGAACGACATCGAGAAGGCCACCGCCACCGCGCGGGCCATGGTCACCCAGTACGGCATGACCGAGCGGCTGGGCGCGATCAAGTTCGGCAGCGACAACTCGGAGCCGTTCCTGGGCCGCGAGATGGGTCACCAGCGCGACTACTCGGAAGAGGTCGCCGGGCTGGTCGACGAAGAGGTCAAGAAGCTCATCGAGGCCGCGCACAACGAGGCCTGGGAGATCCTGGTCGAGAACCGCGACGTGCTCGACAACCTCGTTCTGGAGCTCCTGGAGAAGGAGACCCTGAACAAGGAGCAGATCGCCGAGATCTTCGCCCCGATCGTCAAGCGCCCGGCCCGTCCGGCGTGGACCGGCTCCGCCCGCCGGACGCCGTCCACCCGCCCGCCGGTGCAGTCGCCCAAGGAGCTGGCGCTCACCAACGGCGCCACCGCCACCACCGAGTCCGCCCCGGCCGACGTGGTGAAGCTCCCGCCGCTGCCGGTCGACCCGCCCGCCGAGGGCTGACGGGAAGCTCGGACACCCGACGGAATGGATGCCGCGTCACCGGGGTTTGTACCCTGGAGGCGCGGCATCCGTGCTGTTCAACCCTTGTTCGTCAACCAGTTAGCGAGGCCCGCATGATCGACCCGGTGACGCTCGACGGTTCGCCCGCCGTCGGCACCTTCGACCAGAAGCGGGCCGAGAACGCCATCCGCGAACTGCTGCTGGCCGTCGGCGAGGACCCGGACCGCGAGGGCCTGCTGGAGACGCCGGCCCGGGTGGCCCGCGCCTACAAGGAGATATTCGCGGGCCTCTGGCAGGAGCCCGAGGACGTCCTGACCACCACCTTCGACCTCGGCCACGACGAGATGGTGCTGGTCAAGGACATCGAGCTGACCTCGGTCTGCGAACACCACCTGGTGCCCTTCCGGGGCGTCGCGCACGTCGGCTACATCCCGTCCACCAGCGGCAAGATCACCGGCCTCTCCAAGCTGGCCCGGCTGGTGGACGTCTACGCCCGCCGGCCGCAGGTGCAGGAGCGCCTCACCAGCCAGGTCGCCGACGCGCTGATGCGGATCCTGGAGCCGCGCGGGGCGATCGTCGTGGTCGAGTGCGAGCACATGTGCATGTCGATGCGCGGCATCCGCAAGCCCGGCGCCAAGACGATCACCTCCTGCGTGCGCGGCCAGCTGCGCGACCCGGCCACCCGGGCCGAGGCGATGAGCCTGATCATCGGTCGCTGACCGGGTCCCGCTCGGGCTCGTGCCCGCGCTCGGTCTCGGTGTGCGGCGGGGCCGGGGTGCCCAGCGCGTTGCGGCGCGCGGGCATCCTCAGCCGCACCATCCGCCGCCAGCCGTACAGCAGGTCGTACAGGTAGAGCGCCTGCACGCCGGCCGAGACCACGGCCAGCTGCCAGCGCGGCCAGCGCAGGATCCGCGCCATCCGGGACGTCACCGCGAGGCCGACGTCCCGGTGGGTGCGGATCTCGCCGCGGGCGCTGGTCTCCAGCACGTGCCGGATGTACGGCCCGTGGCCCTCGGCGGCCAGCCGCAGCAGCTCCTCGTGGCAGTAGGCGAGGTGGTTGTCCTCGTCGGCCGAGATCAGCCGCATCGCCCGGCCGAGGTCGGGGTTGTCCCCGTACACCTTGACGAGCTGGCGCATCTGCTCGGCCGCGCGCTGCTCGGTGACCCGGCTGTGCGCCAGGTAGGTGATGATCTCGCGGTCGGTCAGCGGGATCCCGCTGGTCAGCCGCTCGTGGGCGAGGCCGACGCCCTGGCGCTCCAGCAGCATGCAGTAGTCGGCCTCGGCGGGCATCTCGACCTTCGGCAGGCCGCGCTTGTGGAGCAGCTGGGTGAAGATCCGGCCGTGTTTGCGCTCGTCGGCGCCGTGCCGGGCGACCTTCGGAGCGAGCACCGGGTCGCGGGTGAGCTCGGTGATCCGCTCGTTCTCCCACCCGCCCTGGTCCTCACCACCGGCGGCGATGCTGCAGAACAGCTGGTAGGCCTCGTCGTTCCGGTAGATCTGGTCGAAGAGCGATCGGGTGCTGAGCATGGGGCCTCCTGCCCGGATCCGGGACGGCACCGGCCGTCGTTCGGCCGGGGCGGTCGAGATACGTCCCCCGCGGCGGCGGGCGCCGTGCCCGACCCGCCGGTATTCACTCCCCCGGAGGCGTCCGGGGGCCGGGGTCAGCCGAGGTGGTGGCCCATCCACTCCAGCGAGGCGGGCAGCTCGCGCACCCAGCTCTCGAAGTTGTGGCCGCCGTCGTCCAGGTACATCGACTCCGCCTGGAACTGCGGATTGGCGGCGGCGACCTGCTGGGCCAGCTCGACGAACTGGACGGTCTGCGGGTAGTCGGCCTCCTTGCGGGTGGAGACCACCAGCATCGACAGCGGCGGCGCGGGCAGGTTCTGCAGCCGCCAGGCGAGGTCGCTCTGCTCGGCCAGCGCCCTGTCCCCGCCGAACAGGCTGCCGCCGGTGAACTGGTCCTCGTTGACCTTGAAGTCGGCGTGCAGCCCGCCCGCGCTGCCGAAGACGGTCGGGAAGCGCATCGCCAGCCGCAGCGCGCAGCTGCCGCCGGTGGAGTAGCCGAAGACGCCCCAGGAGGCGGGGGAGCGGCCGATCCGGTAGGCGGAGCGCAGCGCGTCGGGGACGTCCTTGGTGAACCAGGTCTCGGTGCGCGGCCCGCCGGCGACGTCCACGCACTCGGTGTTGCGCGGCGGGGCGAGGGTCGGGCGGGCGAGCACCACGATGGCCGGCTGCATCTTCCCGGTGCGCTGGAGCTCCGCCGCGGTCTGGATGACCGGCAGGTCCTTCATCAGGTTGAGCGTGGTGCCGGGGTAGCCGGCGATGGCCAGCATCACCGGGAACCGGGTCAGGCCCAGCTTCGGGTCGAAGTACTCCGGCGGCAGGTAGACGAACATCTGGTCGGACAGTCCGGTCTCCTGGCCGGTGATCCGGACCGACTCGACCTTGCCGACCTCCTCGGGTGCCCCTTTGGGCAGATCCCCGACGCCCTCCATGCCGCCCTCGTCGGTCGGCACCAGGAGGGCGTCGCCGGCCGGGGCGCCGCCCTTGTGGTTCTCGTTGCTGGTGAGGGCGAGCTTGGTGCCGCCGGGGCTCAGCAGGTCGTCCCATGAGGTGTAGAACCCGAAGGAGTTGTTGACGCTGAGTGCCAGCACCGCCAGCACCGAGGCCTGAGTGACGGTCAGCAGGCCGACCCGGCCGAGCACCGGCAGCGGGCGCTGCCGGGCCAGTCTGGGCCAGATCCACAGGGTGGCGACGAGCGCCGCCGATCCCAGGGCAAGCAGCGAGTTCATCAGGGCGTCGCTGGTCAGTTCCATACCGTCGGCCTTCCGGTGGGACACTGTCGGTGCAGGCTTCATCGTCTGGCGGTGCGTCAGCCCCGGCCACCGCGGCTAGGCTGTCCGGACGCCGGGAGGGGCCCGGGAGGCCGACGGCGCGCGTACGCAACCGACGCCCTAAAATGCGGCGTCCACCGTACGTAGGACGCACGCGGGGGCCCGTCGCGCCACGCGGTGAGGGGCTCCGGCACCCACCCCACGGCTCAATTCGCAGTGCCCCCAGGGCGCCGGTTCACCCTTCGTTGCCGGTTCCTTGGTGTGCGTATTGCCTGATGAAGGAAAAGGCATGAAGGTCCATCACGGCTCCCACCCCGGAGTGGCCGGACACCCCGCCGCAGCCTCTACGCTGAATCCCCATGAGCGTTCCCGTGTCCGTTGAGCCGAGCCCCGAGCAGCCGCTGCGCCGTCGCGGCCTGCAGACGCTTCGTACCCAAGCGGCCGCCGTTCCGAGGGCCTGGCTCCCCGGCGCGGTCGGCTACGCCTGTCTGCTGATCGGGCTGGTGGACATCGCCAGCGCGGTGTTCCCCAAGCTGCGGCACACCAAGGTGCACACCTTCGCCGGGCAGCTGCCCGGCGGCACCACCACGCTGGCCGCCGCCGGCACCCTGATGATCGGCCTGCTGCTGGTGCTGCTGGCGCACGCGCTGCGCCGGCGCAAGCGGCGCGCCTGGCGCGCGGTGTGCGTGCTGCTGCCGGTCGGCGCGGCGCTGCACCTGCTGCGCTGGCACCAGCTCGGCCCGGCGGTCATCTCGCTGGTGCTGTTCGCGGTCGTGCTGATCCACCGGCGCGAGTTCTACGCCAAGGCCGACCCGCGCACCCGCTGGCGCGCCGTGGTCAACCTGGTCGTGCTGGGCAGCTTCAGCATCGTGCTCGGCCTGCTGATCGTCAGCACCCGGACGAAGTACGAGCTGGGGCACCCCGGCCTGTCCCAGCGGCTGGAGCACGTGGTCTACGGGCTGTTCGGCTTCGAGGGACCGGTGCACTACAACGCGGACCGGATCGAGGACCTGGTCGGCTACCTGCTCGGCGCGATGGGCCTGATCACCGCCCTCACCACCACCTACCTGGCGCTGCGGCCGGAGAAGCCGAAGCCGGAGCTGACCGCCGAGGACGAGGAGAAGGTCCGCGCGCTGCTGGAGCGGCACGGCGAGCGGGACTCGCTCGGCTACTTCGCGCTGCGCCGGGACAAGAGCGTGCTGTTCTCGCCCACCGGCAAGGCGGCGATCTCCTACCGGGTGGTCTCCGGCGTCATGCTCGCCTCCGGGGACCCGGTCGGCGACGTCGAGGCCTGGCCCGGCGCGATCAAGGTGTTCATGGCGGAGGCCCGCGAGCACGCCTGGGTGCCGGCCGTGATGGGCTGCAGCGAGGTCGGCGGCGAGGTCTGGACCCGCGAGGCGGGGCTGGACGCGCTGGAGCTGGGCGACGAGGCGATCGTCGACACCGCGACCTTCTCGCTGGCCGGGCGGGCCATGCGCAACGTCCGCCAGATGGTCAAGCGGATCGAGCGCAACGGCTACTCCTGCCGGGTCCGCCGGGTCGCCGAGCTGACCCGGGAGGAGAAGCAGCGGATCGCCGACGCCGCCGCCCGCTGGCGCGGCACCGACACCGAGCGCGGCTTCTCGATGGCGCTCGGCCGCTTCGGCGACCCGGGCGACGACGACTGCGTGGTGGTCACCGCCCACAAGGCGCCCGAGGAGGGCGAGGGCGGCGACGACCTCAAGGCCGTGCTGCACTTCGTGCCCTGGGGCGCGGACGGCATCTCGCTGGAGCTGATGCGCCGTGACCGGGCGGCCGACCCGGGCCTCAACGAGCTGCTCATCGTCGCCGCCCTGCAGGCTGTCCCGGCGATGGGGGTGCGCCGGGTGTCGCTCAACTTCGCGATGTTCCGCTCGGCGCTGGCGCGCGGCGAGCGGATCGGCGCCGGGCCGGTGCTGCGGGCCTGGCGCGGGCTGCTGGTGTTCCTGTCGCGCTGGTTCCAGATCGAGTCGCTGTACAAGTTCAACGCGAAGTTCCAGCCGGAGTGGGAGCCCCGGTTCCTGGTCTTCCCGAACAACCGCGACCTGCCGCGGATCGGCTTCGCCGCGATGCAGGCGGAGGCCTTCATCACCCTGGGCATGCCCCGCTTCGGCCGCAAGCCGCAGCGCCAGGGCCTGATGCCGGAGAGCACCCGCCAGGCGGTCGGCGAGGCCGCCTGAGCACCCGTGCGGCAGCGCCGCCGGCCCCCGTCGAGGACGCTCCCCGGCGGGGGCCGGCCGTTTCCCGGGGGTGGGGGCCGGGCGGCCGCGGGGGGCGGTCGGATAATGGGGGTATGAGCAATTCGGTGCCCTTCTCGCTGCCGCCCGGACTGCCGCGGCTGGACCGCTGCGCCGTCATGGGCGTGGTCAACGTGACCCCCGACTCCTTCTCGGACGGCGGGCTGTGGCACGACCCCGCCAAGGCGATCGCCCACGGGCTCGCCCTGCGCGCCCGGGGCGCCGACCTGGTCGACGTCGGCGGCGAGTCCACCCGCCCCGGCTCGCAGCGCGTCCCCGAGGAGGAGGAGCTGCGCCGGGTCGTCCCCGTGGTGCGCGAGCTGGCCGCCGCCGGGGTGGCGGTCTCCGTCGACACCATGCGGGCCTCGGTGGCCGAGCGGGCCGTCGAGGCGGGCGCGCTGGTCGTCAACGACGTCTCCGGCGGCCTGGCCGACCCGGCGATGGCCCGGGTGGTGGCGGAGACCGGCGCGCCGTTCGTGGTGATGCACTGGCGCGGGCAGTCCGCCGACATGGACCGGCTGGCCGTCTACGACGACGTGGTCGCCGACGTGGTGGGCGAGCTGGGCGCCCGGGTCGAGGCGCTGCTGGCCGCCGGCGTCAAGGAGGACCAGCTGATCCTCGACCCGGGGCTCGGCTTCGCCAAGACCTCCGCGCACAACTGGGCGCTGCTCGGCCGGCTCGACGCGCTCACCGCGCTCGGCCGGCCCGTCCTGGTCGCCGCATCGCGCAAGCGGTTCCTGGGTACGCTGCTCGCCGACCCGGAAACCGGGGAGCTGCGCCCGGCGCGGGAGCGCGACGACGCGACCGCCGCGGTGTCGGTGCTGTCGGCCCGGGCCGGCGCGTGGGCGGTGCGGGTGCACGACGTGTCCGGCACGGCGGACGCCGTCCGGGTCGTCGCGGCCTGGCAGCGTGCGGCCGGGCAGGGGTGAGCGGTAGGCGAAGACGGGAGGGTCATGGCGGGTGACGGCAGGTTGAGCGGGGAGACGGCGGGCCGACGGGCCGGCGGCGCGGACCGCGAGGCGGTCCTGGCCGCCAACCGGGCGCTCTACGAGGCGCTGGAGACCGGCGACCTCGCGGCGGTCGAGGACGCCTGGCTGGGCGCCGGCGAGGCGGACGACAAGGGGGGCGTGGTCTGCGTCCACCCGGGGTGGCCGGTGCTGCGCGGGCGGGCCCAGGTGACCCGTTCGTACATGCTGATCATGGCGAACACCGAGTACATCCAGTTCATCCTCACCGACGAGGAGGCGGAGGTGCACGGCGATGTGGCCCTTGTCACGTGCACCGAGAACATCCTTTCCGGCGGCGAGGCCGAACAGGAGGGCGAGCTCGGGCCGCTGGTCGGCGGAAAGGTCGTGTCGACCAATCTCTTCCGGCGCACTCCGGCCGGGTGGAAACTGTGGTCGCACCACGGTTCACCCGTTCTGACCAGCGCCGACGAGGACGACGAGGACTGATTCCGGGCCCCGGCGGGAAATCGCGGGAAAACGTCACCGGCCGGCGGCCGGGGAATTCCCGGCAGGTCACCGAACGTTCACGTCAATCGCCATTCCGGTGCGCGTGGCGACGGTTCGTGCCGGGTAGGACGGTCGGGTGTTGTCGGCGCGCGCGGGTAGATTCGAAAAGGTCAGCGGCGGGCGCGACGTCCGTCTCCGCCCTGTTCGCCTCCCTCCTCCGGGGCGGGGCCCGTCCGACTGGGAGCAGTGATTCGTTTGCTGGACCGCGTCACCCTGCGGGGCCTGCGCGCCCGTGGCCACCACGGCGTCTTCGAGCGCGAGCGGGCCGAGGGCCAGACCTTCGTGGTCGACCTGGTGCTGTACCTGGACACCCGCCCGGCCGCCGCGAGCGACGACCTGACCCGCACGGCGCACTACGGCATGGTGGCCGAGGAGGTCACCGCGATCATCGCCGGCGAGCCGGTCGAGCTGATCGAGACCCTGGCCCAGCGGATCGCGGACCAGTGCCTGAAGCACGAGCCGGTGGAGGAGGTCGAGGTGACCGTGCACAAGCCGGACGCCCCGATCACCGTGCCGTTCGACGACGTGACCGTGACCATCCACCGGACCCGCGGATGACCCGCACCGTCCGTCCGGTGCCCGCCGCAGCGCCCGTCCCAGCCCGAGGGGAAGTCCGATGACCACAAGTGACCCGACCGCCGCGCCGAGCGCCTTCGACCTGGAGCAGCGGGTGGACTCGGTGGACACCACCCTGCACAGCCAGCGCTTCGCCGTGATCGCCCTCGGCTCCAACCTCGGCAACCGCCTGGACACCCTCCAGGGGGCCGTGGACGCCCTTGCCGACACGCCCGGGCTCAAGATCAAGGCCGTCTCCGCGGTGTACGAGACGGAGGCCGTGGGCGGCCCCGCCGAGCAGCCCGCCTACTACAACGCGGTCGTGGTGCTGCGCACCTCGCTGCCGCCGCGCGACCTGCTGGAGCGCGGCAACGCGATCGAGGACGCCTTCGGCCGGGTGCGCACCGTGCACTGGGGCCCGCGCACCCTGGACGTCGACATCCTGGCCTACGAGGGCGTCGTCAGCGAGGACCCGCAGCTGCTGCTGCCGCACCCGCGCTCGCACGAGCGGGCCTTCGTGCTCGCCCCGTGGCTGGACGCCCAGCCGGACGCCGAGCTGCCCGGGCACGGGCCGGTGTCCGGGCTGCTGGAGGCGCTCGGCGGCCCGGACGCCCAGGGCGTGCGGCGGCGCGACGACATCCGGCTGACGCTGCCGGAGTAGGCCCCGCCGCCGCTGTTCGCGGACGGCCCCGTCCGCGCGGGCCGGGAACTCGTGCGGGGCCGCCGGCCGTACCCATGGGTGTCCGCCCCGGTCCGGGACCCCTCGGGCCGGGGCCCGGTACGGTGGCCTGACGCCGTCGTACCCGCCGCCCGGGAAAGGACCTCGTCCGAGTGAAGCTGCTTCGCCTCCGTCTGCTGATCGGCATCACGGCCGCCACGACGGCGCTGTCCTGGGCCGGCGCCAAGCTGTGGGCCTCCCTGGACACGCTGCCCGCGGTGCCGGGCGCGGCGCCGGTGGTGCTGGCCGCGGTGGCGGTGATCCTGCTCGCGACCGCGCTCTCGCTGCGCTCGCGGCTGAAGGCGGCGCGCGAGCGGCAGCCCGGGGCGAAGCGGGTGGACCCGCTGGGCGCGGCCCGGGCGGTGGTGCTCGGGCAGGCCAGCGCGCTGGTCTCGGCGGTGGTCACCGGGATCTACGCGGGCGCCGGGATCTACCTGCTGGGCGAGCTGGACGTGCCGGCCCGCAAGGACCAGGCGATCACCGCGGGCTTCGCGGTCCTGGCCGGCGCGGCCGTGATCGCGGCGGCGCTCTGGCTGCAGCACGTCTGCCGGCTGCCGGAGAACCACGACGACCCCGGTGGCCACGGGCCGGCGGCCACGCATCGCTGACCAGTGCTTTTCCGGTGATCTTGCGTGATTTTCCGGATGCGTCCGGTAAAGCCGGTGCGGTGTCAAGGGCCGAACCGGACCCTGGGCTGACACGGCCCCAATTCGCACGCTAGTTTCTTGAGCATGTCTCGCGGACGCCACCGTCATTCCTCCGTCCTCGGCCGGGTCTTTCCCCCCACCGCCGCCGGCGTGCTCATCGTCGCCGCGCTGGGGGCGTTGCTTTTCAGTCAGGACACCGTGCTGGTCCGTTCGGTGGGCGCGGCCGCGGTGCTCGCCACGCTCGGGTTCGCCGTCCTGCTGCGTCAGCGCGACCGGGCCGCGCGGGCGGCGGCCGAGGTCTCCGCGGCGCAGCGGCTGCGGTCCGAGGAGCGCTTCGAGGAGCAGCTCGCCGAGGCCGAGTACGCGGCCGAGGTGGCCGAGGAGCGGGCGACCCGGTTCGGACGGCGGCTGACCGCCGAGAAGTCCCGGCTGGCGAAGGCCGAGACGGAGATCGCCCGGCTGCTCAAGGAACGCGCGGTGACGGTCGCCGAGCAGGCGCTCAAGGAGGCCGAGGCGGCCCAGCGGGCGCTCGCCGCGAGCCGGCCCAAGCACCCGGCCAGCCCGGCCGCGTACGTCCGCGCCGCGGCCGTGCTGCGGCAGCTGGAGCGGCGCGCCGCGCAGCAGCAGGCGCAGCGGGAGCAGGACGCCGGGCGGG
>NZ_JBHYUU010000150.1:0-20651 GCF_042749955.1 Kitasatospora sp. NPDC059462
TCTCCCCGGCCCATTCCCCCATCGCCACGGAAACGAGTCTGGCCCCACCGCTCACGCAGTGGGGCCAGAACCCAACATCTTCATCAGCCTTCTAGACGAGTTCGGCGGCGAGCAGGTCCATCAGGAGGTTGTCGTGCCAGCTGCCGTCGGAGCCGCGCTCGTACTGGCGCATCACGCCCACGGGGCGGAAGCCGACCTTCTCGTAGCAGCGGATCGCCGGGGCGTTGTCGGCCGCCGGGTCGATGACCAGCCGGTGGAAGCCGTGGTGGCCGATCAGGTGGCGGGCCAGGGTGCGGACGGCGTCGGTGCCGTAGCCGCGGCCGTGGCGGGCCGGGTCGAGGTAGATGTCCAGGCCCGCGTGCCGGTACTCGTCGTCGTCGTTGGCGTACCACTGGACGGCGCCGGCGATCCGGCCCTCGGCCTCGATGACGAAGGTCTCGGTGCCGGACTCGGCGAGATCGGTGGTGACGGCGTCGGTGAGGTCGTCACCACCGCGCCAGCGGGCGTAGACCTCGGGGGTGCGGCGGATGGCGACCAGCGCCGGGATGTCCTCGGTGGCGGCCGGGCGGAGCGTGACGTGCGAGCCGTGCAGAATCGTCCCCATACCAGCGGATGCTTCCACGGAACGCCCCGTTCGGCGAACCGTTTTCGGCTTTGCGCGCACCGCCTCCCACCAGGGATGATTCGCCGTCGTGATACGTCTGCTGATCTTCCTCCTCTTCGTGGCGGGCTACGTCGTCTACCGGATCGTCCGCCGCAGGCGGCATCTGAAGTGGGCCCGCGAAGGCTTCGATCCGGCGGCCTACGGGATGCCGCCGCGCGATCGCCTCGACGCCGGCCGGGCCGGGCCGCCGCCCCCGCTGGAGCGGCGGCAGCGCTCGCAGGCGATCGCCGACGCGGCCTGGGCCGGGGACTGGCGCCCGGCGGCCGCCTACGTCGCCGAGGCCGGCGACCACTGGGACGAGCGGTGGTCGCGGCTGGACCTGCTGGCGGCGATCGCCGCCGACGGCGACGGCTGGCTGGGCGCCTGGCGCTCCGCCGAGCCCGGCAACTGCGACGCCGCCACCCTGGAGGCGAAGCTGATGGTGCGCCGCGCCTGGGAGGTGCGCGGCTCCGGCTACCGGCACGAGGTCGGCGACGACGCGATCGAGGCGTTCCGCGAGCTGCTGCCCGCCGCGATCGAGGCGGCCCGCCGGGCGGCCCTGCTGGACCCGGCGAACCCGGGCCCGTGGGTGGTGATCGTGACGGCGGCGCGCGGGGCGCAGTTCACCCCGGAGCGCTTCCAGGAGGCCTGGGAGGAGCTGGTGAGGCGCGCCTGGTACCACTACGAGGGCCACTGGCAGGCCCTGCAGTACTGGTGCGGGAAGTGGTTCGGCTCCGACAAGCAGATGCTGGCCTTCGCGGAGCGGGCCATGGACGCGGCCCCGCCCGGGAGCCCGCTCGGCGGGATCTACCTGCACGCCCTCGCCGAGCTGGAGGAGCGCCGCAGCAGTGCCTCCACGATCGCGGCGGACCGGACCAGGTGGCGCGTCGAGAACCTCGCCGCCCAGCTGCGGCTGGTCCGGCCGGACGACGAGCGGATCCCGCCGCTGCGGCACCTGCTGGCGCACTTCGCCGGCGAGGTGGAGGCGTACGACGTCGCGCTGGAGCAGTTCCGGGCGATCGGGCCGTGGTGCGGGGCGCGGCCGTGGACCGCGCAGGACGACCCGGTGGCGGCGTTCGACGTGGCCCGCGCGCTGGCGGTGAAGCGGGCCGGGGCGCAGCCGCTGGCGGCCGAGCTGCGGCCGGCGAAGAACGCCGGGGCGGGACAGGGACTGTAGGCCGAGGGGAGGGGCGCTCCCCGCGTCGCGCCCCTCCCCCGGCCTCCGATGGCCCCCGACGGCCGCCACCGGCCTCCGACGGCTCAGAAGGTCTCGACCGGCAGGCCGGCCCCGGCCCAGTCCTGGATGCCCTCGCGGTACTTGCGGACGTTGGTGTAGCCGAGCGCGGTCAGCCGGTCGGCGACCTGGCCGCCGTTGGGGCAGGCCTCGTTGGAGCAGTAGGTGACGATGGCGGCGTCGCGGTCCGGGAGCAGCCCGGGCGCGAGGCGGTCGACGTCGGCCCGGACGAGCTCGATCGCGCCGGGCAGGTGCTGCTGGGCGTAGTAGTCGCCGCCGAGGGTGTCCACGACGGTGACGGAGCCGGTCTCGATGGCGGCGGCCAGTTCGTCCCGGGTGATGAGTGCGGTCATGCTGCGGCCTCCTGAGGCTGCGCAAGGATTCGGACTATAGTCCGCTTATGACTCAGGACAGTACCGGACCGCAGTCCGCTTACGCAATGCCCACTCCGGCCCCGGACGGTCCCGTGCCGCTGGAGCTGCTGCGCACCCCGCCGCCCGTCGAACGCGCCGACGCCGCCCGCAACCGGGCCGCGGTGCTGGAGGCGGCGGCGCGGCTGTTCGCCGAGCACGGGGTGGAGTCGGTCTCCATGGACCAGGTGGCCGCCGCAGCCGGCGTCGGCAAGGGCACCCTCTTCCGCCGCTTCGGCGACAAGGCCGGGCTCGGCGCGGCCCTGCTGGACGCGCGCGAGCGGGCACTGCAGGACGCGGTCCTGCGCGGGCCGGCACCGCTCGGGCCGGGGGCTCCGGACGCCCCGGCCGGGAGCGGGGCACGGCTGGCGGCGTTCGTCACCGCCTATCTGGACTACCTGCTGGAACACCTGGACCTGGTCCGGATGTCCGAGACGGCCGGCCGGGGCTCGCGCTACCGCATCGGCGCCTACCGGTTCTGGCACCGGCACGTCACGCTGCTGCTCGGCGCGGGCGGGCCCGGCGGGGATCCCGAGCACGACGCGCACGCCCTGCTGGCGGCCCTGGCGGCCGAGCACGTGTCCGCCCTGCTCCCGGAGCTGGGCGAGGAACGGATCCGGGCGGGAGCACTGCGGCTCGCCGCCCGGCTGGTGTGAACGCCCGGCCGGTGCGGGCGCCCGGCGTCAGCTCTCCGGCCCGTATGCCCCGAAGCCGCGGCACACCAGGCCGTCGCGGAAGGTCAGCGCCTCCGCGACGGCCACCCCGCGCTCGTTGCGGTAGTCGATCACGATCGTGTCGACCGAGACCCGCACCGAGTCCAGGGTGAAGCGCAGTTCGGGCAGCAGCGCGAGCGCCTTGCTCCAGTACGCGCGCAGCGCCTCCTTGCCGCGCACCTCCCCCGACGGCTCCCCGAGGAAGGCGACGACCCGGGGCGAGACGAAGACGACGTCCTCGGTGTAGTGCGCGAGAACGCCCTCCAGGTCGCGGGCGTTCCACACCGCCACCCACTCCTCGGCGAACCGCCGTGCGAAAGCATGATCGATGGTCATGCCGCCATCCTGCCGCTACGGAGCCGGCTCGGGGAGCGCATCGGTGGAACGGAGCGGGGCGAGGACGAACGGCAGGTACTCGGGCTCGCAGCCGATCAGGACGGTGGCGTCGCCGTCCCGGCATTCGACGAGGTACCAGGACCGCAGGACCGCACGCGGGTCGCCCGAGCTGCGGGGCCGGACGGCGACCACCTCCAGGGCGGCCACGGGGAGCGCGACGGGGAGCAGCTCGGCGGGCGCGTCCTCCCCCTGGGGCCGGTGGGTGCGGCTCAGCTGCAGCGAGGTGGGGGTCGCGTGCAGGAAGGCCCCGGCCGGGTCGCAGTAGGGCAGCTTGCCGAAGACCTTCGCCTCGAACCGCGCCGGCTCGCCGAAGTGGAACGAGGCGTGCATCCGGTCGACCTCGGGGTCACGGCCACGGCGCAGGGACAGCAGGTCGGCCACGGCGTCCGGCACCAGGTCGAGCAACAGTTCACCGATCATGCGGGTATTCGATCATGGAGTGGCGGGCCCCGGTGGCCGGTCCGGAAATCCCCCGCGAGAATTTTCCGGGTCGGCTGTCGAAACGGCCGCCGCCCGTTCGACGCAGGGGTGAGCGGCGGGGAGAGGCCCCGCCCGCACACCGACGAGGAGTGAACCGTCATGCCGCGTTTCCTGTCACTGATCCGCATCAACGAGGAGCAGGCCTCCGAGTTCGCGTCCGACCCCGGCTTCGAGGAGCGGATGGGGGCGCTGTTCGAGGAGATCACCAAGGCCGGGGTGATGCTGGACACCGCCGGGCTGCTGCCCACCAAGGAGGGCACCCGGCTGCTCTGGGAGGGCGGGAAGGTGAACTGCACCGACGGCCCGTTCACCGAGACCAAGGAGGTCGTGGGCGGCTACGCCCTGCTCCAGTGCAAGGACAAGGCGGAGGCCGTCGAGTGGACCCGGCGCTTCCTGGAGACGCACCCGGCGCACTGGACCGTGGGCGCCGAGCTGCGGCAGATCGACGAGGCCGCCACGCCGCCGGAGGCGTGACCGCCGGGGCGGTGGTTTGCCGCCGCGGGCGGCGGCTGCTCTGATGGGTGATCGTGACGGAGCGCGACGCGGGGACGGCGGGGACGGCGCGGTCGGCGGGTGCCGCGGAGACGGCCAGGACGGTCGAGACCGTCTTCCGGATCGAGTCGGCGCGGATCATCGCGGGGGTCGCCCGGATCGTGCGCGACGTCGGCATCGCCGAGGAACTGGCGCAGGACGCGCTGGTCGCGGCCCTGGAGCAGTGGCCCGGGTCGGGCGTCCCGGACCGTCCGGGCGCCTGGCTCATGGCCACCGCCAAGCACCGCGCGGTCGACCTGGTCCGCCGCCGCGAGACGTACGCGCGCAAGCTCGCCGAGGTCGGGCGGACGCTGGAGGACGTCCCGCCGCCCGAGCCGTCCGGGCCGGACGACATCGACGACGACCTGCTGCGGCTGATCTTCACCGTCTGCCACCCGGTGCTGCCGGCGCAGTCCCGAATCGCACTCACCCTGCGGCTGCTCGGCGGGCTGACCACGGCGGAGATCGCCCGGGCCGTCCTCTCCGCCGAGCCGACCGTGGCCCAGCGGATCGTGCGCGCGAAACGGACCCTGGCGCAGGCCGGGATACCGTTCGAGGTCCCGTACGGTCAGGAGCGGGCGGCCCGGCTCTCCTCCGTGCTGGAGGTCATCTACCTGATCTTCAACGAGGGCTACGCCGCGACCGCCGGGGACGACCTGCTGCGGCCCGCGCTGTGCGAGGACGCGCTGCGCCTGGCCCGGGTGCTGGCCGCGCTGATGCCCGCGGAACCGGAGGCGCACGGGCTGGCGGCGCTGCTGGAGTTCCAGGCCTCCCGCACGGCCGCCCGCACCGGTCCGGGGGGCGAGCCCGTCCTGCTCGCCGACCAGGACCGCACCCGCTGGGACCGGCTGCTGATCAGGCGCGGGCTCGCCGCCCTGGGCCGGGCGGGCACCGGGCCGTACTCCGTGCAGGCCGCGATCGCCGCCTGTCACGCCCGGGCCGTGCGGTACGAGGACACCGACTGGGCGGCCATCGCCGCGCTCTACGGCCGGCTGATGGCGCTGACGCCCTCGCCGGTGGTGGAGCTCAACCGGGCCGTGGCGCTGTCGATGGCCGAGGGGCCGGCGGTGGCGCTGGAGGTGGTCGACGCACTGGCCGCGGAGCCGGCGCTGCGCGGCTACCACCTGCTGCCGAGCGTCCGGGGCGAACTGCTGGCCCGGCTGGGGCGGGGCGCCGAGGCGCGGGCGGAGTTCGAGCGGGCGGCGGCGCTCACCCGCAACGTCCGGGAGCGGGATCTGCTGCGCGCCAAGGCGGCGGAGGCGGCCGAGGCGGCAGCAGCCCGGACGGACGAGGGTCGGGATTCGGCGGGCTAGCGGCCCGGAGGGCTGAGGGTTCGAGGGATTCGAGGGGTGGCAGGGTCGAGGGGGCTCCGGGGGTTCTGAGCGCTCGGGGCGTTCAGAGGGCGTCGTCGAGGCGCAGCCGGGCGCTGACCAGACCGAGGCCGTCGGCGAGCACGGTCAGCTGCTCCCGGCTGAGCACGTCGATGAGCAGTTCGCGGACCAGGGCGACGTGCCCGGGGGCCGCCTCGCGCAGCATCTCGCTGCCCTGATCGGTGAGTTCGGCGAAGACGCCGCGCACGTCGCTGGGACAGGAGCGGCGGCTGACCAGGCCCATCTTCTCCAACTGGGTGACCTGGTAGGTCAGCCCGCTCTTGGAGGTGACCAGCTTGTCCGCCAGCTCGGTCATGCGCAGCGAGCCGGCCGGGGCGGCGGAGAGGTGGACGAGGATCTCGTACTGGGTGTGGGAAAGGCCCGATTCCTCCTTGAGCTGGCGTTCCAGGCGGCGGTTGAGGAGGTTGCTCGCGGTGACGAAACTCCGCCAGGCGGCCATCTCCTCCTCGTCGAGCCACCGGGGCTCGTACGAGGAGGCGGCGGAGGGGGGCGCCGAAGGTGCGGACGAGGTGGAGGGCATGGGGTGATCGTACTCCCATTGTTCAAATTCGAACAAAGGTGTACGGTCGAAGCACTGGTGTTCAAATTTGAACTACCCCACCCGCCGAGGCCCGCCACCGAGGGCCGGAGGAGAAGAGCCGCCATGAGCACCGCCGCACCCGAGCGCATGCCCGCCCTCTACCTGTCGCACGGCGCGCCGCCGCTCGCCGACGACCCCGTCTGGCCCAAGGAGCTGGCCGCCTGGTCCGCCGACCTGCCGCGCCCGAAGGCGATCCTGATGGTCTCCGCGCACTGGGAGGAGGCCCCGCTCGCGCTCGGCGCCGTCACCACCGTGCCGCTGGTCTACGACTTCTGGGGCTTCCCCGAGCACTACTACGGCGTCCAGTACGCCGCCCCCGGCGCACCGGAGCTCGCCGAGCGCGTGCGCAAACTGCTGCGCGCCCCCGGCACGCCGGTCCAGGACATCCCCGACCGCGGGCTCGACCACGGCGCCTACGTCCCGCTGGTGGAGATGTTCCCGGAGGCGGACGTGCCGGTCCTCCAGGTCTCCATGCCGACCCTGGACCCGCAGCGGCTGCTGGAGATCGGCCGCCGGCTCGCCCCGCTGCGCGACGAGGGCGTGCTGATCGTCGGCAGCGGCTTCTTCACCCACAACCTGCGGGCGCTCAGCCGCGACGGCCGGGTGACCTCGGTGATGGCCGAGTTCGACGACTGGGGGCGGCGCGCCCTGGCGGCCCAGGACCTCGACGCACTGCTCGACTTCGAGCAGAAGGCCCCGGCCGGCCGGCTCGCCCACCCGCGCACCGAGCACTTCGCCCCGCTGTTCGTCACGCTCGGCGCGGCGGAGCACGAGCTGGGCAGCCAGCGCTCGGTGATCGACGGGTTCTGGATGGGCCTGGCGAAGCGCTCGATCCAGATCGGCTGACGGCCGAGGGCCGGCGGCGACCGGCAGCCGTCGGGAGGGCGGCGTTCGGAGCGCCCGGCCGTTCAGAGCGCGCAGCAGGCGAAGCGCTCGCCGATGTGCTCCGGCTGCTCGATCTCGTCGACCAGTGCCACCGCGTAGTCCGGCACCGAGATCCGGCTCTCCCCCTCGGCGTCGGTGAGCAGCTGCTCCAGCCCGGTGCGGTAGCGGCCGGTGCGCGCCCCCGGGCCGATGTGGGCGGCCGGGCTGAGCACCGTCCAGCGCACGTCCGTGACCGTCCGGTAGTACGCCAGGGCGTCGCCGTGCGCGTGCATGATCTGCAGCACCGCCTCCGGCAGGCCCGGGGCGTCCCAGACCCGGGTCCCGGGCGCGGTCTCCAGGCTGCCCGCGCCGCCGACCGCGAGCAGCCGGGGCGCCTCGCCGCCGAGCCGGCGCAGCCCCTCCACCAGGCTCCTCGCGGCCGGTTCGATCAGCGCCAGGTGGCCCGGGCCGTCACCGCCGCCGACCGCGCTCACCAGGGCGTCCTGCCCGGCGGCGACCCGGGCCACGTCCGCCGGGTCCAGCGCGTCCCCGGCCTCGACGGACACCTCCCCCGGGTGGCGCGCGGCGTCGAACCGGGCCGGGTCGCGGACGACCGCCGTCACCCGGTGGCCGCGCGCGGCGGCCTCCGTGACGACGGCGCTGCCGATGGTGCCGTTGGCGCCGAGCACGGCGATCCTGGCCATGGGGTACCTGCCTGTTCTCCGGGAACCGGGTGCGGACGGGGCCGGGTGGGGACGGGGCCGGGTGGGGATCCGGAGCCAGCAGTAGCACCCGGGGCGGGCGGGACCCTGGCGGACACGCGGGAGCGGATGAGACGGTGGCCCGATGACCGACCGACCGTTGAACGGTGATGACGTCCGGGCCGCGCTCGGCGAGCTGACGGCCGTGCTCGGCCCGGCGGCGGCCGGGGCCGCCGGCACCCGCTGGGACGCGCCCGCCGGACCGCTGGAGTGGAGCTGCCGGGAGACCGCCGCCCACATCGCCCACGACCTGCTCGCCTACGCCGGCCAGCTCGCCGCCCGGCCCGGTGACCGCTATCTGCCCATGGACCTGACCGTGCGCCCGGAGGCCGGGCCGGCCGAGGTGCTCACCGTGGTCACGGCCTGCGCGCACCTGCTGGCCACCGCCCTGGACGCGGCGCCGCCCGAGCTGCGGGCGTACCACTTCGGGCCGTGCGACCCGGCCGGGTTCGCCGCGATGGGCGTCACCGAGACCCTGCTGCACACCCATGACATCACCCTCGGGCTCGGCCTGGAGTGGCGGCCCACGGAGCGGCTCACCGCGGCCGCGCTGGCCCGGCTCTTCCCCGACGCGCCGGCCGGCGACCCGGTGGACGTGCTGCTGTGGTGCACCGGCCGCGGGGAGCTCGACGGCCGCCCGCGCCGGACCTCGTGGCGCTGGCGGGCGGCCGTCGGGTAGCGGCCGGCGTCAGGAGGTGGCGAGCCGCTCGGCGGCGCTGCGCTCGACGCAGAACTCGTTGCCCTCGATGTCCAGGAGGGTCGCCCAGCCCTTGCCGTCCGGGGTGCGGTGGTCCTCGAACAGCGTCGCCCCCAGGGCGAGGAGGCGCTCCACCTCCTCGTCCCGGGTGCGGTCCTGCGGCTGGAGGTCCAGGTGGACCCGGTTCTTGGCGGTCTTGCCCTCGGGCACCCGGATGAGGAGCAGCGAGGCGCCGGCCGAGTCGACCAGCACCTCGTCGTCCCCCGGCCCGTCGTCCTCGCCCAGGGTGCCGTCCAGGGCCTTCGCCCAGAACTGCGCCAGGGCGTAGGGGTCGGCGCAGTCGATCGTCACGTGTCGCACGAGAGAAGTCATGACGATCACCCTGACCCCGATCGCCGCCCGGGTCCACCCGTTATCCGGCGTTCCCGGCGGGCGCGGCGTTCCCGGCGGGCCGGCTGTGCCAGTGGCCGTCGACCGGGTAGCGCGGCGGGGCGGCCGGGACGAGGGCCTCGAACGGGTAGCCGGCCTTCTCCGCCACCCGGCACGACGCCGCGTTGTCCCCCTCGTGGAAGAGGTCCAGCCGGAGCAGCCCGTCGGCGGCGAAGGTCTCCGCCGCCCAGGCGGTGAGCGCCGCCAGCGCGCGCGGGGCCACGCCCCGGCCGCGCGCGGCGGCGGCCGTCCAGTAGCCCACCTCGGAGCCGGCGCTGCCCGGGGCGCCGCGCTTGAGCACGACCTGGCCGACCAGCGCACCTCCCTCCAGGACCGCGAAGGAGTACCGGCTGCCCTCCGCCCGGCTCCGGTCCTCGGCCGCCAGCCAGCGGGCGGCGTCGTCCGGGCCGGTCACCCGGTTGCGGACGTAGCGGCGCAGCACCGGGTCGCGGTGGACCTCGATCAGGGCGCTCGCGTCCTGCGCCCGGAAGGGTCTCAGCAGCAGTCCCCCGGCGGTCGGCGCGGCCGTCACCGCAGGCCCTCCCAGCCCCAGCGCGGGGTGGGCCCCGGCTCGCCGAGGTCGGTGCCGGCCGGGGAGGCGGAGACGTCCTCGGCGATCCTGGTGCCCCAGTCGAAGTACTCCAGGACGCGGGCCCGCAGCAGTGCGTCCTCGGGCAGTTCCGCGCGCACCGCCTCGGCCATCAGCTCCATCCAGCGCAGCCGCTGCTCCTCGGTGATCGCGAGGCCGAGGTGGGCGCGGAGCAGCGCCCGGTGGCCGCCGAGGTCGGTGGTGAAGCGGTCCGGGCCGTCGAACACCTCGGCCAGCCAGACGGCGACGTGCTCGACGTGGGTGGGCGTGAACCGGGCGAAGACCGGCGCGAGCAGCGGATCGGCGAGCACGCCCCGGTAGAAGGTGTCGCTCAGCCGTCTCAGGGCGTCCAGGCCCCCGATCGCGTCGTACAGGCTGCCGGAGCGGTGGTCGGTCATCGGTGTCTCTCCCCCGTGGGCGGATCTCCTGCCACCCTTCCTAGCAGCGCGACGCCCGGCCCGCCCCCTCCGGACCCCCTGTTCGCGGCCGGCTCACCAACCGGATCCGGTGGCTCCGCTCCGGGGCGGTCCCGGGCCCCGCGCCGTGGCGGGCGCCCCCGCCCGGGTGACACCCCCGATCGGGGGTGTGCAGGGAGCGGCGGGCGGAGGACAGTGGGGCCATGCAGATTCCACTCTCCGTGATGGACTTCCTCGACCGGGCCGAGCTGGTCTACGGCGACCGGGTCGGCATCGTCGACGAACCGGTGCAACCGGCCGAACCCTGGACCGATCTGACGTACCGTCGGATCGCCCGGCTGGCGCGGGCGCAGGCGGCCGGGCTGGACCGGCTCGGCGTCGGCCCCGGTGAACGGGTCGCGATCGTCTCGCACAACTCGGCGCGGTTGCTGACCTCGCTGTTCGGCGTGAGCGGGCACGGCCGGGTGCTGGTGCCGGTGAACTTCCGGCTCAAGGCCGAGGAGGTGTCGTACATCGTCGAGCAGAGCGGCGCCTCGGTGCTGCTGGTCGACCCGGAGCTGGCCGAGCCGCTGGCCGGGGTGGTCGCCAAGCACACGTTCGTGATCGGGTCGGACAGCGATGCGCTGCTGTACGACTTCGGGACCGCGCCGCGCCGGTACGCGATCGACGAGAACGACACCGCGACCGTCAACTACACCAGCGGAACCACCGCCCGCCCCAAGGGCGTTCAGCTCACCCACCGCAACATCTGGCTGAACGCGACGCTGATGGCCCTGCACTTCGGGGCGAGCGACCGGGACGTCTACCTGCACACCCTGCCGATGTTCCACGCCAACGGCTGGGGCCTGCCGTTCTCGCTCACCGGGCTCGGCGCGCAGCACGTGGTGCTGCGGAAGGTGGACGGCGCCGAGATCCTGCGCCGGGTCGAGCGGCACGGGGTGACCTTCCTGTGCGGCGCGCCGGCGGTGGTGCAGATGGTGCTGGACGCGGCGGCCGAGTGGGACGGTCCGGTTCCCGGCCGGGACCGGGTGCGGATGGTGGTGGCGGGCGCGCCGCCGCCGACCTCGGTGGTGCAGCGGATGGAGTCCGAGCTCGGCTGGGAGTTCATGCAGATCTACGGGCTGACCGAGACCTCGCCGGTGGTGACGGTCAACCGCACCCGCGCCGAGTGGGACGAACTGCCCGCCGAGCAGCGGGCGGAGAAGCTGGTGCAGGCGGGCTCCCCGGCGATCGGCAACCAGGTGCGGGTGGACGAGCAGGGCGAGGTGCTGGTCCGCTCCAACGTCGTGCTGGACGGCTACTGGCAGCAGCCGGAGGCCACCGCCGAGGCGCTGCGGGACGGCTGGTTCCACACCGGCGACGGCGGCGTGCTGACCGACGGCTACCTCACCATCTCGGACCGGAAGAAGGACGTCATCATCAGCGGCGGGGAGAACGTCTCCTCGATCGAGGTGGAGGACTGCCTCTACGACCACCCGTCGGTGGCCGAGGTCGCGGTGATCGGCGTGCCGGACACCAAGTGGGGCGAGACGGTCAAGGCGCTGGTGGTGCTGAAGCCGGGCGCGGAGATCACCGAGGCCGACCTCATCGCGCACTGCAAGCAGCGACTGGCCGGCTACAAGTCGCCCACCTCGGTGGAGTTCCGGGACGCGCTGCCGCGCACCACCACCGGGAAGCTGCAGAAGTTCCGGCTCCGCGAGCCGTACTGGTCGGGGCGCGAGCGCGGGGTCAACTGATCCGCGCGGCCCGGGGGTTCAGTCGAGCAGGCCGGACTCCCGGGCGGTGACGGCGAGTTCGGTGCGGTTGCGGACGCCGAGCTTGTGCATGGCGCTCTTCAGGTAGCCGGTCACCGTGTTGCAGGTCAGCCCGAGCTGGGCGGCGATCTCCGGGTTGGTCCGGCCGGTCGCCGCCCAGCGGAGCACCTCGTGCTCGCGCCGGGTGAGCGGGACGGCCGGGGGTCTTCGCGCGCCGCCGGCGCCCGCGGCCGGCGGCGGGGCCGCAGCCGGGACCGGGGCCCCGCGCCAGGCGGCGGCTCCGGCGAGGGCCCGGGTGGCGGCCTCGGCGAGCCTGGTCACGGCGGCGATCCGGACGTCCCCGAACGGGACCACCGCGCGCAGCGAGGCGTACACCACGCCGTGCACCGCGCCGTCGTGCAGCAGCGGCACGGTGAGCATCGCGTAGAGGTCCTCCGCGATGACGGCGGCGTCGTAGTGGTGGGAGATGGTGGTGTCGGCGCGGTAGTCGGGCGCCCAGCTGGGCGCCCGTTCGGCCAGCGCCCGGCCGCCGAGGCCGGTGCCGGCCGGCACCGGGAGGTCGTGCAGCAGGTCCGCCCTGGTGCCCGCCCAGTGCCGCAGCACCATGCCCTCCCCGCCGGCCCTGGCCACGCCCGGCTCGGGCACGCCGACCAGGCCGACGTCCGCGCCGCAGTCGGCGATCACCCGGCGGGCGAGGTCGCCGAGCACGGCGTCGCGGACCAGCTCGGCGGCCCGGGCGGCGAGGTCGTCCGGGGTCTCGGCGCTGCTCTTCGACGCGGTCGGGGCGGTCGTCATCGCGCGATTGTCACACGCGGTTCCGGTGGTGGGGAGGGGTCGCGAAGGTGTTCGGTGCGCGTGTCGCGCGCCGTCGTGCGGAGTTCCGGGCGGGCGCGGGCCGGACGGCGTAGGGTGCGGGCGCGAGGTTACCGGCGGGTCACCACCGAGACCTGCCGCACCTCGTCGTGGTTTCCGTTGTTTCCAAGGTTTCCAACCGTTGCGAAGGGGAGATCCATGGCCGATCCGAACGTTCCCGAAGGCTCGCCCGTCCTGGCCGGGCTGCTGGCCGACCTGCGGGACGAGAGCGCGGTGCTGGACGGGCTGGTCGCCGCGCTGGAGCCGGAGCGCTGGGCACTGGACACGCCCGCGCCCGGCTGGACGGTGGCGCACCAGATCGCCCACCTGGCCTGGACGGACGGCTGGTCGGAGCTGGCCGCCCGCGATCCGGAGGCCTTCGTCGCGGAGTCCGGCCGGGTGTTCGGCGAGCCGGCGGCGGCCGGCGCGGACCCGGTGGAGGACGGCGCGGCGCGCGGGGCGGCCGAGGAGCCCGCCGCGCTGCTGGCCCGCTGGCGGACCGGACGGGAGCGGCTCGCGGCCGCGCTCGCGGCGGCCCCGGCCGACGCCCGGCTGCCCTGGCTGGGCCCGCCGATGAAGGCCGCGTCGATGGCCACCGCCCGGCTGATGGAGACCTGGGCGCACGGGCAGGACGTGGCGGACGCACTGGGCGTCCGCCGGGAGCCGACCGCCCGCCTGCGGCACGTCGCGCACCTGGGGGTGCGGACGATCGGGTTCGCGTTCACGGTGCACGGGCTGCCCGCCCCGCAGGCCCCGGTGCGGGTGGAACTGACCGCGCCGGACGGCGGATCGTGGACGTGGGGGCCGGCCGACGCGGCGGACCGGGTGACCGGCCCGGCGCTGGACTTCTGCCTGCTGGTCACCCAGCGCCGGCACCGGGACGACCTCGCGCTGACCGCCGTCGGCGAGCTGGCGACGGCCTGGCTGCCGATCGCCCAGGCCTTCGCGGGCGCGCCCGGGGCGGGGCGGGAGGCCGGGTCGCCGCTCTAGCCCGGTCGCCGCTGTAGCCCGGTCGCCGCTCCGGCCCGGTCGCCGCTCCGGCCGGGTCGTCGCCTCAGCCATGTCGTCGCTTTAGCGGATGATGCGCCGAATACGCCGGATCGCCCGGTAAACCACACGTTTCGGCGATGTACAGGGTTCGTCGGCGAATGGTGGACTTCGGGCATGAAGCGAACGAACCCGCTGCGCACCGCCCTCGCCGGGGCCGCCGCCCTGCTCGCCGTGGGCGCTCTCGCCGCCCCCGCCCAGGCCGCGTTCGCGCTGCCCGCCGGCCCGGCCGGGGTGTCCGCCCCGGCACAGGTCCGGGCGGGGACGCCGGCCGCGCACCAGGTGGTCACCTTCGTCGAGGAGTACCGGCGGGCGGTGCTCGGCGAGAGCAACGAGACCCCGCGCGCCGTCCGTGAGCGCTACCTCGCCCCGCACCTGGAGTTCCGCCTCGACGCCTGGGCGCAGGAGCACGACGCCGATCCGGTGTTCCGGGCCCAGAACGTCCCGGCGGACTGGTCGGCCCAGCAGGTGAAGGAGGAGTACGGCTTCGCCTCGGTCCGGCTCACCGAGTTCTGGGGCGGTGGCGGCAGCCAGGAGGTCTGGTACACCGTCCGCCTGAGCGATCTGCGGATCGTCGAGCTGAACGACCAGCCCGCCTTCTGACCGGGCCCGCCGACGGGCCCGGTCCGCACGGACCCCGGCGCGGCGCAGGCACCCCCCACGACTGCGCCGCGCCGGTCGTCACTTCCCCCCGTCCCGCAGGAGCAGCAGCCCGGCGCCCCGCTCCAGGGCGCCCGCCGTCCAGGCCGGGAACACCTCGGCGACCAGCCACTCGACCTCCTCGGCCGCGTCCTCGTCGCCGCCCGGCAGGAGTTCGGGCTCCCGGTGGATCCGGCCGGTGTCGAACCCCGCGAGTTCGGCCCGGACGCGGTCGAGTCCGGGACCGGCCGTGAAGGAGGGGAAGGGCCAGGGGTCGTCGTCCGGCGCCCCGGATCCCCACGGGAAGGGCCAGGGCCGCGCCCAGAGGCCGGCGAGCGCCGGCAGCCCCCAGGCCTCGAAGGTGTCCGCCAGCTCGTGCCAGCCCCGGCCGGGCAGCACCGCCGCGCCGAGGGCGTCACCGGCGCCGGGCAGCAGGAGTTCCAGCAGCCAGGTGTAGCCGGCGGGACGGCGACGGTCGAGCCGGCCGGCGGCGAGTTCCCGCAGGGCGGGCTCCACCTCGGCCGCCTCGGTGGCCCGCAGCAGGCGGCCGGCGTCCGCGAGCGGGCCGATCCGGTCGAGGGCGGCCCGGACGAAGTCCTCGTCACCGGAACCGACCGTGCGCAGCAGGGCGTCGCCGTCGACCGCGAACGCCGAGAGGTACTGTTCGGACATCGCGCCATTATGGCGGTGTCGTCATCTCCCGTGACACCCGGGGTCGTTGGGGCGCGCCCGGTGGATCGGTCCGGACGAGGCGCCCAGGCGGAGTCCGTGCGGCGGGGACGCCTCCCCGCCGCCGGGCCGGGGGCGTGCGTGCCCTTGGCGTCGCGGCCCCGGGCCGAGCCGCAAGGCACGCCCCGGGGCCCGTCGTCCCACCCCCGCCGTCCGCCGTCCGCCCGGAGGACGGACCGGCCGCCGGCCGGGGGTGCGTCGTTCGGCGGGCGGGAGTGTGAAGACGGGCCCTACGAGGGGACCGGCTTGGTCCAGGGGGCGACACCGAGGGCGCGGGTGGTGCCGAGGTCGAGGTGGGCCGGGACGGTCAGCCGGGGGCGGCCGGGGATCGGGGCGATGTCGAGGAAGCGGCCGTCGTCGGGGCCCCGGTCGCCCGCGGTCACCGTGTTGCGCCAGAGCAGCTGGGACTCGGCGTACTCCTGGGGCTGGAGGATCAGCGGCACGGGGGTGGCGTCGAAGTCGTCCAGGGTGGCGATGCCGGCCGAGCCGCGTTTGACGGTGACGGTGATAGGGGCGCGTTCGGCGTCGAGGACGCGGACGGCGGGGTGGCCCTTGAGGGCGTAGGGGCGGGTGCCGCAGTTGGTCAGCCGGACCGGCATCACCCGCAGTCCCGTCGCGGCGTTGGCCTCGCCGACGGTCAGCGCGACGCCCTCGGGGGAACAGACGGGTGCGGGGGCGGCGGAGGCGGTGGGGGCCTCGGGGGCGGGCGTCACCGGGAGGGGCGCCTCACCGATGGTGCGCGCCGGTCCGGGCGCTCCCCCGCCCGCCCCGGTCGCCGGGGTGCTGCCGCAGCCGGCCGCCGCCAGTGCCCCGGCCACGAGCAGCAACCCGGCCCGCAGCGGTCGCGGCGCCCGGCGGGCCCCGTCCGGAGCGGCGGTCTGCGGCGACGGCGTCCAGTCCATGGGGACGATCATGGCACGGACCGTTCCCCGCGCCCCCTCACAGCCCGATCCGCAACGGGGTGAGCCGGGTGGCGACCAGGTTGGTGGCGCCGCGGTCCCGTTCGACGTGCCCGTGCACCAGCAGCCCGGCCCGGTCGAGGGCGGTGCGGCGCTGGGACTCCCAGACCGGCCGGCTGCAGATCACATTGATCAGCCCGGTCTCGTCCTCCAGGCTGAGGAAGAGCACCCCGCCCGCCGTCGGCGGCCGCTGCCGGTGGGTGACCAGGCCGCCGACCACCACCGCCGTCCCCGGTGGCACGTCCGGGAGTTCGGCCGCCGAGAGGGCGCCGCCGCGCTCCAGGTGGGCGCGCAGGTGCTGGAGCGGGTGGCTGGTCGCGGAGGTCCCGGTGGCCCAGAGGTCGGCGATGGTCTCCTCGACCGGGGTCATCGCGGGCAGCTCCGGCGCCCCGGTGCCCGGCGTGGTGCCCGGGATGAGGTCCGCCGAGACGCCCGCGAACGCGCCGGCCGCCCAGAGCGCCTGCCGCCGCCCGAGCCCGAAGCAGCCGAACGCGCCCGCCGCGGCCAGGGCCTCCAGGCCCGGCGCGGGCAGACCGGTGCGGCGGGCGAAGTCCTCCAGGTCCGCGTACGGCTGCCCGGCCGCGATCGCCTCGGCCTGCGCGGCACCGATGCCGCGCACGGTGTCCAGGCCGAGCCGGATCGCGGGCTGCGGCTTCCCGGCGGTGAGCGGCGGCGCGGGCGTCGGCCCCCGGTACGGCTCCAGGGTGGGCCCGGCGCCGCTGGCGTTGACGTCCACCCCGCGCACCCGCACGCCGTGCCGCCGGGCGTCCGAGATCAGGCTGAGCGGTGCGTAGAAGCCCATCGGCTGGTTGGCCAGCAGGGCGCAGGTGAAGGCCGCCGGGTAGTGGTGCTTGAGCCAGGCGCTGGCGTACACCAGGTAGGCGAAGCTGATCGCGTGGCTCTCCGGGAAGCCGTAGTTGGAGAAGGCCTCGATCTTGGTGTAGACGTCCTGCGCCACCTCCTCCGGGATGCCGCGCTCGGCCATGCCGCCGAGCAGCCGCTCGCGCAGCCGGGCGACCCGCTCGTGCGAGCGCTTGGCGCCCATCGCCTGGCGCAGCCGGTCCGCCTCGGCGGGGGTGAACCCGGCGCAGTCGATGGCGAGTTGCATCATCTGCTCCTGGAACAGCGGCACCCCGAGGGTCTTGCCCAGCGCGTTCTCCATCAGCGGGTGCGGGCAGCCGGCCGGTTCCACCCCGGCGCGGCGGCGCAGGTACGGGTGGACGGAGCCGCCCTGGATCGGCCCGGGCCGGATCAGCGCGACCTCCACCACCAGGTCGTAGAAGTGGTCCGGCTTGAGCCGGGGCAGGGTGGCCATCTGGGCGCGCGACTCGACCTGGAAGACGCCGACGGTGTCGGCCCGCCGCAGCATCGCGTACACGCCCGGGTCGTCGTCCGGGATGGTCGCGAGGTCGTAGTGCTCGCCGTGGTGCCGGGCGACCAGGTCGCAGGTGTCGTGCAGGGCGGCGAGCATGCCGAGGCCGAGCAGGTCGATCTTGACCAGTCCGGCGCCGGCCACCGACTCCTTGTCCCACTGCAGCACGGAGCGCCCCGGCATCCGCGCCCACTCGGTCGGGCAGATCTCCGCGATCGGCTCCCGGGTGAGCACCATGCCGCCCGAGTGGATGCCCAGGTGGCGCGGCAGGCCGTGGAGCTGTCCGGCGAGCGCGAGCACGTCGGCGGGGACGACGGCGTCCGCGCCGGGCGGCGAGCGGAAGTCGGCCTGCCGGCTGAACGCGTCCACCTGCCCCTGCGGGTAGCCGAGGACCCGGGCGGCGTCGCGCAGCGCCAGCCGGGGCCGGTAGGTGATCACATTGGCGACCTGCGCGGCGTGCTCGCGCCCGTAGCGGCGGTAGACGTACTGGATGACCTCCTCGCGGCGGCGGTTCTCGATGTCCAGGTCGATGTCCGGCGGCCCGTCGCGGGCGGTGGAGAGGAAGCGTTCGAAGAGCAGCTTGTAGTGGACCGGGTCGACGGCGGTGATCCCGAGGGCGTAGCAGACCGCCGAGTTGGCCGCCGAGCCGCGCCCCTGGCACCAGATGGACTCCCGGCGGCAGAAGTCGACGATGTCGTGGACGATCAGGAAGTAGCCGGCCAGGTCGAGCGTCTCGATGACGTCCAGCTCCCGGGCGAGCTGACGGCGGGCCGGGCCGTTGCCGGGCCCGAACCGGACCGGGCCGCCCTCGGCGACCAGGGCGCGAAGGTGGCTGATCTCGGTGTGGCCGGGCGGGACGGGGTAGCCGGGCAGCTCCGGGTCCAGGGTGGCGAAGTCGAAGGCGCAGGCCCGGGCGAGGTCCACGGTGGCCTCCCGCACGCCCGGGAAGCGGGCCAGCCGGGCCGCCATCTCGTGGCCGGAGCGCAGGTGGGCGGTGCCGGCGGCCCGGGTCCAGCCGGCCGCCTCGGCGAGGGTGCGCCGGTCGTGCAGGGCGGCCAGGCTCTGGGCGAGCCGGCCCTCGGCGGGGCTCGCGTGGTGGGCGTTGGTGGAGGCGACGGTGGTCAGGCGCAGCCGGGCGGCGAGCGCGGCGAGGGCGTCGTTGCGCGGGTCGTCGCCGGGGAGCCACTGGTGGACCAGCTCGACGTGGACGTTCTGGTGGCCGAACGCCTCGGTGAGGGTGCGCAGTCGGTGTTCGGGGTCGGCCGGGCCGCTTCCGGCGGCGGCCAGGGCGGCGGGGACCCGGCCGAGGCGGCAGCCGGTGAGCACCGCCCAGTGGCCGCCGTGCGCGTCGGCGAGGTCGGCGAAGTCGTAGACCGGGTTCCCCTTGGCCCCGCCCGCGAGTTGGGCCGCGCCGATGACGGCGGAGAGCCGGCGGTAGCCCTCCGGGTCGCGGGCCAGCACCAGCAGGTGCTCGACGCCGCCCTTATCCTGACGGAGCGTCAATTCCGCCCCGAAGACGGTGGCCACGCCCGTTCCCCGGGCCGCCTCGGCGAACCGGACCGCGCCGTAGAGGCCGTCGTGGTCGGTGAGGGCGAGGGCCTCGACGTCCAGCCGGGCGGCCTCGGCGACCAGCGCCTCGGGGTCGCTGGCGCCGTCGAGGAAGCTGAAGGCGGAGTGGACGTGCAGTTCGGCCCAGGCCGGTCCGGCGGGCGGCGACCCGGCGGGCCGTCCGGCGGGGGCCCCGGCGCGGTCGCCGGGCGCGCGCGGGTGCAGCGGAACGACGACGTCGCCGCCGTCGCCGGTCAGCCGGCGGTGCAACTCGCTCCAGGGGAGGGAGGGGTGGCTGGTGAATCCCATCGGGGGTGGTGCCTTCGGTCTCTCGCTGGTCTCCTGCCCCCCCTCGGACGGCCCGGCCGTCAGTCGTACCCGGCCTCCACGAACCAGGCACCCCCCTCCACCGTGAGCAGCAGCGCCCGCCCGTCCGCCACCGTCACCTGGAACCGGGCCCGGCGGCGGGCGCGCGCCTGGTCCCACCAGTACTCGACGGCCGGCCAGGGGCCGGTCCAGCCGTCCACCGCCAGTTCCCGCCCGCGCACCGCCACGGTGGCCGGCCGGGCCGACACCCCCGCCCGGCCGTCCACCGTCACCGGCCGCCCGTCGCCGTCCAGCACCGCCGCCGGCACCGGGACGCGGTGCACCACGGCCGGCCAGACGTCCCGCAGCCCGCCGAGCCGCCCCGGCCAGGGCGCGTCGGCCGGGGCCCCCGGGTCGTACGGCTCGCCCCACGGCACCCGGACCGCCTGGTCCTCCGGCCCCCGGCCGCCGGCCGGCTCGATCCGGCGCAGCCCGGCGTGGCCGAGCACCGCCTGCACCCGGGCCACCGCGCGTTCCACCCGGTCGTCCGCCACCGCCTGCCCCCAGAGGGCGAGTTGGCGGCCCTGGTCGGGGGTGAGGTCGTCGGGGAGCAGGCGCAGCGCGGTGAACCCGCCCCGCTCCGGCTCGTGCGAGCCCCCGGCTCCGGTCCCGCGGCCGAAGGTGCCGGCGCTCTGCCAGGCCTGGAGCTGCCAGCGGACGCGTTCGGCGAGCGCCGTCGCCGAGAGCCGGCCCTCGTGCCGCCAGAGCCGGGCGACCGTCCGGCCGTCGGCGCACTCCACCTCGACGGCGACCCGCTGACAGGTCAGCCCCGCCCCGGCGAGCCGCTGGTGCAGCCGCTCGGCCAGGGTGCGGGCGACGAACACCAGCGGTTCGGCGAGCGGCTCGGGCGGGTCGAAGCGCTGTTCGACCGAGAGGTCCGGCCCCTCGGTGCGCGGCACCAGCGGGCGCGGCTGCAGACCGCGGGCCAGCCGGTGCGCCACCGTGCCGGCCGGGCCGAAGCGGTCGGCCACCGACTCGGCAGGCAGCGCGGCGAACGCCCCGACCGTGGGCAGGCCCAGCCGGTCCAGCAGGTCGGCCAGCGCGGCGTCGCCGAGCGCGGCCACCGGGTAGGGGGCGAGGAACTCCGCCGTGCGCCCGGCGGGGACGAGCACCCCGGCGCGGGCGGCGAGCACGGCGGCGAACAGGCCGTCGGCCACGCCGACCTGGCCGACGGGCACCGGCGCGGCGGTGACGGGCGCGGACCCGGGGGCGGGGGCCGGCGGGTAGGCGGGCGGGCGGGCGAAGCCGCCC
>NZ_JBHYUU010000151.1:0-20496 GCF_042749955.1 Kitasatospora sp. NPDC059462
GCCGGGGGTCGCCGCCGCCCGGGCTGCTCAGACCGCCCCGGCTCCGGTCAGCGAGCGGACCTCCAGCTCGGCGTACCGGTCCGGATCGGCCGTCTCGGGCGACAGGAGGGTGCCGATCCAGCCGGCCAGGAAGCCGAGCGGGATGGAGACGATGCCCGGGTTCTCCAGCGGGAACCAGTGGAAGTCCATCCCCGGGAACAAGGCCACCTTGGTGCCGGAGACCACCGGCGAGAAGGCCACCAGCACCACCGCGGGAACCAGCCCGCCGTACACCGACCAGACCGCGCCGCGGGCGGTGAACCGCCGCCAGAACAGGCTGTAGAGCAGGACCGGCAGATTGGCGGAGGCGGCGACGGCGAAGGCCAGGCCGACCAGGAAGGCGACGTTCAGCTGCTGGGCGAAGAGGCTCAGCACGATCGCCACCGCGCCGATCCCGACCGCCGCGATCCGCGCCACCAGGACCTCGTCCTGCTCGGCGACCGCGGGCGCGCCGTCCGCCTCCGCCCCGGTCCCGGTCCCGGTCCAGGCGTCCGCCTCGCCGCGGGCCCGCCGGGAGGCCGGCACCACGGCTCCCCCGCCGTGGGCGCTCCGGCCGCCGCGCCGGTCGCGCGAACCCCGCCGGTCGCGCGAGCCGCGGGGCCGTCCGCGCCAGGCGCCCGCCCAGATGTCGTGGGCGAACGCCGCCGAGGAGGCCAGGGTGAGCCCGGCGACCACGGCGAGGATGGTGGCGAAGGCGATCGCCGAGATCAGCGCGAACAGCACCACCCCGCCGGTGGAGCCGTTGCCGCCGCCGAGCACCAGTGCGAGCAGCGGGACGGCGGTGTTGCCCGCCGAGTTGGCCTGCCGGACCTCGGCCGAGCCGATCAGCGCGGTGGCCCCGAGGCCGAGCGCGATGGCCATCAGGTAGAAGCCGCCGACCAGGCCGATCGCCCACATCGTCGAACGCCGGGCGGCCCGCGCGGTGGGCACGGTGTAGAAGCGGGACAGGATGTGCGGCAGACCGGCGGTGCCCAGCACCAGGGCCAGGCCCAGGCTGAAGAAGTCCAGCCGGCTGGTGAAGCTCTTGCCGTACTTCAGCCCGGGCTCCAGGTAGCGCTGCCCGGCGCCGCTGTGCTGGGCCGCCTGCCGCATCAGTTCGGCGACGTCCCCGTGGAAGCGGACCACCAGCAGCACGGTCAGCACCACCGAGCCGGCGACCAGCAGGAAGGCCTTGACGATCTGGATCCAGGTGGTGGCCCGCATACCGCCGATCGTGACGTAGACGATCATCAGACCGCCCACCGCCACGATGGTCCAGGTCCGGGCCTGGGCGCTGTTGGTGCCGAGCAGCAGGGCGACCAGGCTGCCCGCGCCGACCATCTGGGCGACCAGGTAGAACAGCGTGACGACGACACTGGCACCGCCGGCCGCCGCCCGGACCTTGCGCCGGCGCAGGCGCAGCGCCAGCACGTCGGCCAGGGTGTACCGGCCGGCGTTGCGGACCAGTTCGGCGACCAGCATCAGCACCACCAGCCAGGCGACCAGGAAGCCGATGCTGTAGAGCACGCCGTCGTACCCGTAGAGCGCGATCAGCCCGGCGACGCCGAGGAAGGAGGCGGCGGAGAGGTAGTCGCCGGAGAGCGCGAAGCCGTTCTGCAGCGGCGTGAAGTCGCGGCCGCCGGCGTAGAAGTCCTCGGCGGCGTTGCCGCCGCGGCGGCCGGCCCAGAAGGTGATCGCCAGGGTGACCAGGACGACGACGGCGAAGAGCACCACGGCCAGTCCGTGGTGGTCCCCGGTGGCGGCGACGGGGGGCGGGGTGGCGGCCCTCATCGCAGCTGGTCCTGGGTGTCCCAGCGCAGCGACAGGGCGGCCCGGTCGCGCTGGGTGCGGGCGTTGCGGGCGTAGAGCCAGGCCAGCAGGAAGGTGGTGGCGAACTGCAACAGGCCGAGCAGCCAGGCCACGTTGACCGGGCCGGCGACCGGACGGCGCATCAACCCGGGGGCCGCGGTCTGGGCGGCCACGTAGAGCAGGTACCAGCCGAGGAAGACGCCGGTGACCGGGAAGACGAACGTCCGGTAGCTGTGGCGGATCCGCTGGAAGGCCGCGCTGCGCTGGACGGCCCGGTACACCTCGGTGCTGCTGTCGACCCCGGGCGCCTCGTCGGCCACCTCGTCGGGCACGGCCGCCGGCGCGGGACCCGGAACGGCGGTCCCCGGTGCGGGGGCTCCCGGCGCGACCCCCGGAACGGCGGTCCCCGGCGCGGTCCCGGACACCGGTGCGGGCGCCGGTTCCGGTGCCCACCAGTCCAGTTGCCCTCCCGGCTCGGGGTTTCTCGTCTGCTGTTGTGGCACGGCTGCTCCTGGGCCGGGGGGTTGTGACCCGACCCATCATGGGGTCGCCCGAACTCCCCAAACTCCCAACGCAGATACGTTCACTCGATGAGGTGATCGATGATCCGACAGACGCTCATCCGACTACTGCGGCGACCCGGTGATTCCGTTTCGGAAGGCGTACGCGACCGCTTGCGCACGGTCCCGCACGCCGGTCTTGGCGAAGAGATTGTTGATGTGGGTCTTGACGGTGGCCGGGCTGACGTACAGCCGGCGGGCGATCTCGGTGTTGGAGAGCCCCTGCGCGATCAGCCCCAGCACCTCCGCCTCCCGCGCGGTCAGCCCGTCCGGCAGCTCCGCCGCCGGTCCGGGCGCCGGTCCGGCCGCCGCGGCGGGGGCGTCCCCCGACAGCCGCTCCAGCAGCCTCAGCTGCACCTGCGGCGACAGCCCGGCCGCCCCCGACCGGACGTCCGCGATCGCCCGGGCGATCTCCTCGGCGCCCGCGTCCTTGGTGAGGTAGCCGCGCGCCCCGGCCCGCAGTGCCGGGAACAGCGAGTCGTCGTCGGCGTAGGTGGTGAGCACCACGACCTCGGTGCCCGGGTGGCCGGCGCGGATCCGGCGGGTCGCCTCGACCCCGTCGCAGCGCGGCATCCGCAGGTCCATCAGCACCACGTCCGGCCGGTGCCGGGCGACCAGGGCGACGGCCTCCTCGCCGTCCGCCGCCGAGCCGACCACCTCGATCCCGGGCAGCAGCCCGAGCAGCATCACGATGCCCTCGCGGACCACCGTCTGGTCGTCCGCGACCAGCACCCTGGTGACCACCGGTTCCGTCATGCCGGCACCCGCAGCAGCACGCGCCATCCTCCCTCGTGGGGGCCCGCCAGCAGGGTGCCGCCGAGCAGTTCCGCGCGTTCGCGCATACCCAGCAGACCGTACCCGCCACCGCTCGCCGCCAGGTCACCGGGCGCTTCGGCCCGGCCCGCGCGCCGGTCCCGCACCTCCAGCTCCACCTCGTCCGCCAGGTAGCGCAGTTCGACCGTGCAGCGCGCACCGGGGGCGTGCTTGCGCACATTGGTCAGCGCTTCCTGGGCCGTGCGCCGGACGGCGAGCCCCGCCTCGGCGGCCAGCGGACGCGGCGTGCCGGCCACCCCGAACCCCGCGCGCTCCGCCCCCGTCAGCTCCACCAGGTACTCGCCGACCGGGGTGAACTCGCCGCGCAGCGCGGACAGCGCCTGCCGGGTCTCGGCCAGTCCGTCCTGCGCCATCCGCCGGGCGGCCACCACCCGCTCGCGGACCTGTTCGCGGTCGGTGCCGGAGTCCAGCATCAGCCGGGCCGCCTCCAGGTGGACCAGCTGGGCGGAGAGGCTGTGCGCCAGCACGTCGTGGATCTCCCGGGCGATCCTGGCCCGTTCGGCGAGCGCGGCGCTCTCCGCCTCGGCGGCCCGGGCGGCCCGTTCCTGGTCGAGCAGCCGGCGGGCGGTGCCGCGCGCCTCGATGTCCAGCCGCAGCAGGTAGCCGAGCAGCAGCAGACCACCGACGGTCGCCGTGATGCTCAGCCAGCTCGCCCAGCTCACCGAGGCGTACGAGCCGAGCGCGGCGCCGGCCGTGAGCAGCGCGGGTCCGACCGGCAGCCGGACCACCGCGGTCACCGCCAGCCCGTACCAGAGCACGTCGGAGAGCAGGTAGGCCTGCCCCCGGTCGGCCAGCCAGGCGGCCGTGAAGACCCCGGCGGCCAGCAGGTACGAGCGCGTCGCCCGCTGCTCCCCGCTGGCGTGCAGGTAGCCGGCGGCGAGGGCGACCGCCGCGCCCAGCCCCGCCACCGCGACCGCCAGCGCCCAGCCGGCGTACCGGCCGCCGGAGAACGTCCCCCAGCCGACGCTGACCAGGACGACGAGCCTGCCGAGCGCGGTGAGGAGCCGCCGGGGCCGGCTCCCGGCGTCGTCCCGCAGCCCCTCGCGGGACGGCCAGCGGGTCCAGTACCCCTCGGCCAAGCGTTCCTCCAGGTGGGCTCGCGACGACGGTCAGCGCGGCGCGGCGGCCGGACCCGGGGGCTCCAGGGCCCGCGCCCTCCAGTTCACCACGAGCGTGCGGACCAGCAGCAGGAGCGCCAGCCCGAGCAGCAGCGCGCTGCCCGACTGGTGCAGGTGCATGACCTCGCCGATCCCGAACAGGCCGAACCTGACCGCGAGCAGCCCTCCCCAGGCGGCCGCCGTCGCCGCGGTGCCCCGGACCCAGAGCGCCCCGTCGGCCCCCCCCCGCCAGATCCGGACGGTCCGGCCCCAGACCGAGCCCGCCGCGAGCACCGCGAGCAGCCCGCAGCCGACCAGGACGGCGGACCACGCGGTGTCCCGGCGGTCGAGCAGCTGCGGGTCGCGCAGCGCGACCGCGGCGAGGACCACCGGCAGCACCCGGAAGCGGCGTTCGGTGTCCAGCCGCCGGGCGCGCATCTGGCGCTGGAGCACCAGCACCGACACCGCGACCACCAGGGCGGCGTCGAGCGGCTCGGACATGGGCTTCTCCGTCCGGGAAGGGGCTTGCTCCGACCCCTTCGACGCTACGGATCCGGCGCCCCCGGCTGATCGGCGCCGGGGTGGACGGCGGGTGGAACCGGCAGCACGCGGGCCCTCCACCCGCGGGTGGAGGGCCCTCGTGACGGCGGGGTGCTCAGGCGTCGATGCGCGAGCGGTCCAGGGTGGCCGCCGAGTCCACGATGAACTCCTTGCGCGGCGCCACGTCGTTGCCCATCAGCAGGTCGAAGACCTTCTCGGCCTGCTCCAGGTCGCCCAGGTTGATCCGGCGCAGCGTGCGGTGGCGCGGGTCCATGGTGGTCTCGGCCAGCTGGTCGGCGTCCATCTCGCCCAGGCCCTTGTACCGCTGGACCGGGTCCTTCCAGCGCAGGCCCTTGCGCTGGAACTCCAGCAGGGTGGAGCGCAGCTCGGCGTCCGAGTAGGTGTAGTGGTACTTCTCCTGCCCGCGCTTGGGGTTGGTGAGCTCGATCCGGTGCAGCGGCGGCACGGCCGCGAAGACCCGGCCCTGCTCGACCATCGGCCGCATGTAGCGCTGAAACAGCGTCAGCAGCAGGCAGCGGATGTGCGAGCCGTCGACATCGGCGTCGGCCATGAAGATGACCCGGCCGTAGCGGGCCTGGTCGATGTCGAAGGTGCGGCCCGAGCCGGCCCCTATCACCTGGATGATCGCCGCGCACTCGGCGTTCTTGAGCATGTCGCTCACGGACGCCTTCTGCACGTTGAGGATCTTGCCGCGGATCGGGAGCAGGGCCTGGAACTCGGAGTTGCGGGCCAGCTTGGCGGTGCCGAGCGCGGAGTCGCCCTCGACGATGAACAGTTCGCTGCGGTCGACGTCGTCGCTGCGGCAGTCGGCCAGCTTGGCCGGCAGCGAGCTGGTCTCCAGCGCGGTCTTCCGGCGCTGGGCCTCCTTGTGCTGGCGGGCGGCGACCCGGGTGCGGGCGGCGGCCACGACCTTCTCCAGCACCGCCCGGGCCTGGACCTTCTCGTCCTTCTTGGCGGAGGTGAGGAAGGCCTTGAGCTCCTTGGCGACGACCGCCGCGACGATCCGGTTGGCCGCCGAGGTGCCGAGCACCTCCTTGGTCTGGCCCTCGAACTGCGGCTCGGCGAGCCGGACGGTGACCACGGCGGTGAGGCCCTCGGTGGCGTCGTCCTTGGTGATGTCGTCCTCGGCGACGCGCAGCAGCTTGCCCGCCCGCAGCGCCTCGTTGACGGTCTTGGCCAGCGAGCGCTCGAAGCCGGTGACGTGGGTGCCGCCCTTGGGGGTGGCGATGATGTTGACGAAGGAGCGCAGCGTGGTGTCGTAGCCGGCGCCCCAGCGCAGCGCGATGTCCACCCCGAGGTGCCGGGTGACCTCGGTCGGCGTCATGTGCCCGAGGTCGTCCAGGACCGGCACGGTCTCCTTGAAGGTGCCCTCGCCGTGCAGCCGCAGCACGTCGCAGATCGGCTTGTCGGGCGCCAGGAACTCGCAGAACTCGGCGATGCCGCCGTCGTAGCGGAAGGTGTTCTCCTCGACCTGCTCGCTCTCGGTGAGCCGCTCGTCACGCACCACGATGGTCAGGCCGGGCACCAGGAAGGCGGTCTGCCGGGCCCGGGCGTGCAGGTTCTCCAGGGAGAGCCTGGCGTCCTTGAGGAAGATCTGCCGGTCGGCCCAGTAGCGGATCCGGGTGCCGGTGCGGGTCTTGGGCACCTTGCGGACCCTGGTCAGCCCGTTGGCCGGCTCGAACGGGGCGTCCGGGCTGGTCTCGGTGAAGATGCCCGGGGTGCCGCGGCGGAAGCTGATCGCGTGGGTGTGGCCGCCGCGGTCGACCTCGACGTCCAGGCGGGCGGAGAGCGCGTTGACGACGGAGGCGCCGACGCCGTGCAGACCGCCGGAGGCCGCGTACGAGCCGCCGCCGAACTTGCCGCCGGCGTGCAGCTTGGTCATCACGACCTCGACGCCGGACAGTCCGGTCTTCGGCTCGACGTCCACCGGGATGCCGCGCCCGTTGTCGCGGACCTCGACCGAGGCGTCGTCGTGCAGCACGACCTCGATCCGGTCGCAGTAGCCGCCCAGCGCCTCGTCGACGGAGTTGTCGATGATCTCCCAGAGGCAGTGCATGAGACCGCGGCTGTCGGTCGAGCCGATGTACATGCCGGGGCGCTTGCGGACCGCCTCCAGGCCCTCCAGGACGAGCAGGTGCCGAGCGGTGTAGTTGGAACCGTCGTCGCCGGCCAGCAGAGCGGACGGCACGGTCGTTTCGGCACTCACGCGGCACTCTCCTCGGTCAAGTTCTGTCTCATCGGTCACATCCGGACGCGTCCGGACCGTCCGCCAGTGCAGCACACCGCACCGACAGCCGTTTCCCCTGCGTGTGCGCACCCCTCCGCTGGGTGCACAGCACGGCGGGCCGGTCCCGCGCAGCTTGTACGCGCTGCGCGAACAAGGGCCGTGCCGGATTCGGGTCGCCGGGGCTCCATCTCCTCCCGGTACCACCGCTCCTGGCGGACCGTGGGACCGGGTGCAGGCTCCGGAACTGCCGTTATGCAGGCTACCGGGGCCCGGGACGGGGCTTATGCTCCAACCCAGCAGAGGATTATGCTACGCGGACTCTCACATCCGGTTCCGATCGGGCGTTCGAGCGACGGGCGGATCCTGGGATTCGGTACGCATGAACCACCGGCCCCCGGGGCACGTCCTCATCAACACAGCAGAATCCTCAGAGAAGAAAAGCCACGAGCGGGAACGTTTTCGGCCTGGTTGGATGTTGACCCTGGTACGACAGCTCGTCGAGCTAGAGAAGAGGCGACGTGACTACTGTTCTGACACCTGCGAGCCCGCTCACCGCGGCTGACCGCTGCGACCGCTGCGGCGCCCAGGCCTACCTGCGCGTCGTACTCGCCAGCGGCGGAGAGCTGCTCTTCTGCGCCCACCACGGCCGGAAGTTCGAGCCCGAGCTCAAGAAGATCGCCGTGGAGATACAGGACGAGAGCCGCCGCCTGGGCAGCACGTCCGCCACGGCCAACGACGACGAGCGCTGATCCGCGGCGCCACCAGGAACCAGCGTCGAGCTGTGTGTCCGGCCGCGCACGGCGCGTGACCGGTGAGCCGGGTGACCGCCCCCTCGGGGGCCGGTCGCCCGGCTTCGTCGTTCCCGGGCCGGTTCCACCCGCCGCCCCGGGCGCTGCCCGAACGGTCGACTCCGGGTGCCCGCCCGGCTACAGCACGGCGCGCACCGCGTCGGTGACCGAGGCGATCCGGGTGTAGACGCCGGGGTGGCCCGCCTCGGCGCAGCCCGTCCCCCAGGAGACCAGCCCGGCGAGCCGGCCGGCGACCACCAGCGGGCCGCCGCTGTCCCCCTGGCAGGCGTCCTTGCCGCCCTGCTGCTCGCCCGCACAGACCATGCCCCGCGCGTCGAAGCGCCCGTCCGGGCCGCCCGGGTAGGCCTGGGCGCACGTCTGGTCGGGGATGACCGGGACCTCCACGCTGCGCAGCGCGGGCGAGTAGTCGCCGCGGCCGGTGGTGTCCCCCCAGCCGTACACCTGGGCCCTGGTCCCCGGCCGGTACGGCTCCGTCTCGCCCTGGCCGACCAGCTCGATCACCGGCCGGGTGCCCTGCGACTCGGCCAGGGTGACCACCGCCACGTCGTTCATGTTGGCGGTGAAGGAGTAGCCGGGGTGGACCCAGACGCCGCGGACCGCCACCTCGCGGCCGGCCGAACCGCGCAGGTCGTCCCGGCCGACCACCACCCGCAGGCCCGGCCGGTCCACCTGGCGCCCGCTGGACTCGTCGTAGAAGCAGTGCGCCGCGGTGACCACCTTGGTCGGGGTGACCAGCGCTCCCCCGCAGAACTGCCCCGAGCGCCCGGAGCCGAACTGCTGGCGGCTGGCGAGCGCGACCATCCACGGGTGGTCGTCCGTGCTCACCGTCCCGCCGCCGACGATCCGGCCCTGCGGCCGGGCCTGGGCGGCCGGGGCCGCCGGGCCGAGGGCGAGCAGCGGCGCGGGCAGCGCGGCGAGCAGCGTCAGGACGGCCGCCCGGCGCCGCCGGGAGACCGGGCCGGCGGCCCCGGGTGCGGCGGCGGGCGCGGGGGTCGGCAGGTCGGCGCGGGTGGGCGGCACCGTGTCTCCAGGTGGCTCGGCAGCAGGCAACCGGCACAGCGTAGGTGAACCGCTACGGTCCGCGACCGCTCACCGCCGCGCCACCACCCGGACGAGCGACAACGGCCACCCGGACGCTGACGCGACCGGCCCCGAACGGCCGGAAGGCCCGGAGCACGGGGCTCCGGGCCTTTCGGCGGTACCGGCCGACCGGTACCGGGGATCGTTCGCGCCGATCAGTCCAGGTAGTCGCGCAGCACCTGGGAACGCGACGGGTGGCGCAGCTTGGACATGGTCTTGGACTCGATCTGGCGGATGCGCTCACGGGTGACCCCGTACACCTTGCCGATCTCGTCCAGCGTCTTCGGCTGACCGTCCGTCAGGCCGAAGCGCATCGAGACCACGCCGGCCTCGCGCTCGGACAGGGTGTCCAGCACCGAGTGCAGCTGCTCCTGGAGCAGGGTGAAGGAGACCGCGTCGGCCGGGACGACCGCCTCGGAGTCCTCGATGAGGTCACCGAACTCGCTGTCGCCGTCCTCGCCCAGCGGGGTGTGCAGCGAGATGGGCTCGCGGCCGTACTTCTGGACCTCGATGACCTTCTCCGGGGTCATGTCGAGTTCCTTGGCCAGCTCCTCCGGGGTGGGCTCGCGGCCCAGGTCCTGGAGCATCTGGCGCTGGACGCGGGCCAGCTTGTTGATGACCTCGACCATGTGCACCGGGATGCGGATGGTGCGGGCCTGGTCGGCCATCGCGCGGGTGATCGCCTGGCGGATCCACCAGGTCGCGTAGGTGGAGAACTTGTAGCCCTTGGTGTAGTCGAACTTCTCGACCGCACGGATCAGACCGAGGTTGCCCTCCTGGATGAGGTCCAGGAAGAGCATGCCGCGGCCGGTGTAGCGCTTGGCCAGCGAGACCACCAGGCGGAGGTTGGCCTCCAGCAGGTGGTTCTTGGCACGGCGGCCGTCCTCGGCGATGATCTCCAGCTCGCGCTTGAGCTTGGGGGCGAGCTTGTCGGCGGCCGAGAGCTTGTCCTCGGCGAACAGGCCGGCCTCGATCCGCTTGGCGAGCTCGACCTCCTGCTCGGCGTTGAGCAGCGGGACCTTGCCGATCTGCTTCAGGTAGTCCTTGACCGGGTCGGCGGTGGCACCGGCGACGGCGACCTGCTGGGCCGGCGCGTCGTCCTCGTCGTCGTCGGAGAGGACGAAGCCCTCCGACTCCTCCTCGGGGGCGTCGCCCTCGGCACCGGCCTTGTCGCCCGGCAGGGCCACCTCTTCGAGCAGCTCCTCCTCGCCGAGCAGCTCCTCGTCGCCCTTGCCCGTCTTGGTGGCGGCGGTCTTCTTGGCGGCGGTCTTCTTGGCCGGGGCGGCGGCCTTCTTCGCGGTGGCCTTCTTGGCCGGAGCGGCCTTCTTCGCCGGAGCCGCCTTCACCTCGGCGGCCGGGGCGGTCGCCTCGGCGGTGATCTCGGCGGACACCGTGCTGACCGGCGCGGCGGCGGCCGCGACCGCCGGGGTGGAGATGGTCGCACCGGGCGCGATGCGCACGGGCGGCTTGGTCGGGGCCGACGGGGCGGCCGGGGTCCGGGTGGTGACCGCCTTGGTCGCCGTGCGCTTGGCGGGGCTCTTGGCAGCAACGCTCTTGCGCTTGGCGCCGGCCGGTTCGGCCGCGCTGACCATGAGGTCCACCCCCTCCTCAATCAGCACCTGGTTGAGGCTGCGCATGACGTTCTTCCACTTGGTGACCGGGATCTGGTCCGCCTCGAACGCCTGGCGCACGTCGTCACCGGCGATCTGCCCCTGGGCCTTGCCCCGCTCGATGAGCGCCAGCAGAGCCGCGGACTCGGCGATCTCGGGGGGAAGCGAACGGGATGTGCTGGCCGACACGAACAACCTCTCGGACGATGAGTGGACTCGAACCCGTACCGGCCGCCCGAGCGGGCGGGGAAGGAGATCGCGCGTCGGGCACGCGGTGTCGATTCCGACCGACTCGGGCTTGAGGACTGGGTTTGCAGGACGGCAGCAGCGCCGCAGACCAACACAGCATTCTGACATGTTGGGGTATTCCGGAGCTGCTTCCGCTCAGGACACATCGCTGCTACTCGTCAAGTGTTACGCATGGCCTTCGTGTCGCGGGTCACACCGGACGTGGCCCCGCGGCCCGGGGCCGGCTTCCATCATCCCCCACCCGCGCCGGAACCGTTCCTCGTGAACACGACATTCCATTCCCGGCGGCTTCCGCGGGGCGGCCGCGGACCGGTCCCGGAAACGCGGAGGCCCCCCGGCTGCACCGTGGCGGCAGCCGGAGGGCCCGGGTCGCGGAGGAGGCGGCGGATCGCCGCGGGACGGTCGCGGTCGGACGGATCATGGCGGGGCGGTCCGTGGACGGGCCGGGGGCAGGAGTGACGGCACCCGGTCGCCGAACGGTCCGCTCAGTGCTCCCGGGGAGCCGGGACGGAGGGCTCGATCTCGGGGTGGACGGTGAGCAGCGCCCGCATCGCGGTCTCGGCGGCGGTGCCGTCGCCGGTGCCGAGCGCGTCCACCAGCCGGGCGTGCAGCCCGACCGAGGGCTCCGAGGGCCGCTCGCAGGAGGTGGCCGGACCGCCGGACACCTGGAGCGCGCAGGCGACGATCCCGGAGAGGTGCTCCAGCATCCGGTTGCCCGCCAGCTGCAGCACCAGGCCGTGCAGCTCGGCGTCGGCGCGGGCGTAGGTGGCGAGGTCCGCCTGGGCGCAGGCGTGGCCCATGACCTCGACCAGCTCGGCCAGCCGCTGCTGGACGTCCTCCCGGCCGTGGCCGGCGGCCAGCCGGGAGGCCAGCGGCTCGATCGCCCAGCGGAGCTCGAACAGCTCCCGGCGCTGTTCGTCGCGCTGCGGGCCGAAGGCGCGCCACTCGATGATGTCCGGGTCGAGCAGGTTCCAGTCGCTGACCGGGCGGACCCGGGTGCCGACGTTGGGGCGGGCACTGACCAGGCCCTTGGCCTCCAGCACCCGCAGCGACTCGCGGACGACGGTGCGGGAGACCTCGAAGCGCTGGCCGATCTCCTCGGGGACGAGCGGGCGGTCGGCGCCGAGGTCGCCGGAGACGATCATCTGGCCGAGCTGCTGGACGAGCTGGCCGTGCAGGCCGCGGCCGCGGCTGCTGGTGGTCTTGCGGCCGACCCGGGCGAGGTCCGACTCGGCGCCCTCCCAGCGGGGCGCCGGCGGGGTGGGCCGGTCGGCGTAGGAGAAACGGTCCAGGTCGGCCGGGCCGGGGATGGCCCCGTCGGCGGAACGGGCGGGGGTCATGGTGGGGTGCGCAAGGGTGTTCACAGCTCCTTTGTCGGCGATCGGCGGGCGCAGCTTGAGAATTCTCGTGAAAAGCACACGAAAGGGTGATCGGCCGTGACTGGATAATTGACTTCATATCAGGGCGAAGCGCGCATTACGGTCACCCTTGGTCGATCTTGACGAACCGCCCCGCCGGGCCGGGACTCACAGCGTCCGGCGCCTGACCTGCACCGCGAGGGTCGCCAGCAGCAACACGAAGGCCGGCGCCGCCGCCGCGGCCAGCAGCGCCGGATCGCTCAGCACCGAACCGCCGTCCGCAACCCGGCGGTCCCCGCCGTACACCCATCCGTACGCCCACTCGATCCCGGACTGGAACGGCAGCAGCTCCGCCGCCCGGGTCGGCCAGGCGGTCCCGGTCTGCCGCAGCAGCAGCGCCACCCCGGACTCCAGCAGCGGCGGCAGCGCGCAGAGCAGCAGCACCCCGGCGACCGCGCTGCGGGTCAGCGCGGCGGTCAGCACCCCGGTCCAGCCCGCGGCGACCACCAGCAGGGCGAACGCCAGCAGGGCGGCCGGCGTCCCGGGCCCGGCCCCGAGCGCCAGCGGGGCCGGCAGCCCCGACAGTTCGGCCGGCCCGCCGAAACCGGCCGAGGCCAGTGCCCGGGTGATCCGCCCGGACAGCGCGGCCTGCTCCGGCCAGACCTCGACCGCCACCCCGGACGGCAGCGCCAGGTGCACGGTCACCGCGTCGACCAGCAGCGTCACCAGCGCCAGCGCCGCCGCGATCGCCCCGGTCACCAGCAGCTTGCCCGCCAGCAGCCACACCCGGCGCAGATAGCCCACCTGCGAGGCCGCCAGGCCCGGGTGGCGCACCTCGTGCCCGTACGACAGCGCGCCCAGCACCCCGGCCCCCAGCGCCGCGAACGGCAGCGGCACCAGCGGCACCGCCGCCGTCAGCAGCCGCACCGCCGCCGGGCCGCCCAACTCGCCGTGGGCCGTCCGGGCCGCCAGCACACCGGCGACCGCGGCGTCGACGAGCACCACCAGGCCGAGCAGCAGCCAGGTCGAACGCAGGCCGCGCAGCCGGCGCAGCTCATAAGCCAGAACTCGCACGCTTCACTCGCTCCGAAGGTCAGAGGTCACGGGAACAACGGACCCGCCCCGGTCCGCCCCGGCGGCGCCGCCGGCCGCCTCCCCCGCGCCCTCCCGGGCCGGGGCCGCGGCCGGGGCCGGGGCCGGGGGTCCGGCGGGTGGGCGGGGTGCCTGGTGGGGGGCCTGGGGAGGGGCGGCCGGCGGGTGGGCCGCAGGCGGGTGGATGGCCGGCGGACGGGCCGCCAGTGGGTGGACGGCCTGGGCATGGGCCGCCGGCGGGTGAGCCGGCTGAGAAGGGGCCGTCGGCGGATGGGCGGCCTGCGGATGGGCCACGGGCAGGTGGGCGGCCTGGGAAGAGGCCGCGAGCGGGTGGATCGCCGGCGGTTGGGCCACCGGCGGGTGAGCCGGCTGGGAAGGGGCCGTCGGCGGATGGGCGGCCTGCGGATGGGCCACGGGCAGGTGGGCTGCCCGGGGAGGGGCCACGGGCGGGTGGATCGCCGGCGGTTGGACCGCCGGCGGGTGGGCGGCCTGAGGGTGGGCGGCGAGTGGGCGGACGACGCGGCCCAGGCGGATGGTGTCGTCGGCCCGCGGCTCCGCGGGCTCGTCGGGGCGGCCGTCGGCCGGGCGGGCGAGGCCGGACCGGCCGTCCCGGAAGAGCCGGTCCACCGCGACGGTCGGCGAGGCCTCCTCCTCCGGCCTCCCGCCACCCCCGGTCCCGCCCTTCCCCCGGGCCGGCGGGCGGGACCGCCCGTCCTCGGCGGCCGCGCGCCGGGAGAGGGCCCGGACGCCGCTGCGGGTGGTGAGCGCGGACAGCGCGGTCGCGGCCGAGAGGCCGGCCACCGCCGCGACCGGAAGGGCGAGGGTGGGCGCGGGGTCCTGCTCCCGGCCGGCGGCGGGGACGGACGGCCCCACCGGCGCCCGCTCCGGTGCCGTCCGCTCCGGCACGGCCTCCCCCGGTGCCGCCTGCTCCGGCGCCGACCGCGCAGCCGTCACCCGGTCCCCGGCCCGCTCCTTCGGGCCCTCCCCCGCCGGCACGGCCCCCGACGGCCCGAGCGCTCCGGGACCGGCCTGCGTCCGGAGGTGGCCGGACCGGCCGGAGCCGGCCGGCAGGGCCGCCCGGGGGGCCGGCTGCTCGACCACCCGGTCGGCGAGCTCGTGCAGCAGGATGCCGTGCCGGTAGGCGAGTTCGCCGATCTCGGTGCGCCCGATCCCGGCCACCGCGAGCCCCGCGCCGCCGTCCCGGCGGACCTTCGCGCCGTGGCCCGTCAGCAGGTCGGCGAGCCGGGCCATCTGCGGCCCCCGGACGGCGACCTCGGGGCTGATCCGGGTGCGCCGGAACTCCGCCACCGGCTGGTCGGCCGCCATCCGGCCCTCGTCCAGGGTGATCACCCGGTCGGCGAACCGTGCGGCCTCCTGCGGGGTGCGGGTGGTGACCAGGACCGTGCCGCCGGCGGCGCCGAACGAGCGCAGGAAGGAGTGGAACCACTCCACGTTGCGCGGGGAGAGCCCCTCGGTGGGCGCGTCCAGGAGCAGCGTGCCGGGCTCGCCGAGCAGCGCCGCGGCGAGGGCGAGCCGCCGGTGCATGCCGGGCGAGAAGGTGCGCAGGCGCTGGTCGGCGACGGCCGCCAGCCGGATCTGCTCCAGGAGTTCGTCGGCCCGCCGGGCCGGCACCCCGACGGCCGCGGCCAGCATCCTGAGGTGCCCCCGGGCCTTCCGGCCGGGGTGCCCCGCGGTGTCCGGCGCCCCGGGCGTGCCGCCCGGTCCGGCGAGGACCACGCCGACCTCCTGCTCGGGCCGCCGCAGCCGGCGGTAGGTGCGGCCGCCGAAGAGCGTGACGCCCCGGCCCCGTTCGAGCTCCAGCATCAGCCGCAGTGCGGTCGTCTTGCCGGCCCCCTCGGGGCCGAGCAGTGCCGTCACCTCGCCCGGGCGGGCCTCGAAGGTCAGGTCCAGCACGGCCGGCGGAGCACCCCGGCGGTAGACCTTGGTCAGTCCGGTGATCTGGATCATCGCTGGCTGCTCCCATGCCCTCGGCCGCTGGTCCGTGCGGCGCCGGGTCGCGCCCGCACGGTTCCGCGCCAGCACATTAGGGGTCCGCGGCGGCGATTCCGGGCATTGCGGGAGCGGCACGGGCGCACCGCCCGCACACCTCACCCGATCAGGGGACAATCCGATCCTGCGACCGAGACGTCCGGGGTCGCCGGCCGTGCCGGTCCCGGGCTCCGGAGGAGGGGGTTCAGGACTCCGGGCGCAGCATCGGCGGGTTGAGCACATTGGCCCCGCCGGAGGTGAACAGCTGGGCCGGGCGCCCGCCCTGACGGGTCGTCGTGCCGCCCGAGGGCAGCAGGAAGCCGGGGGTGCCGGTCACCTTGCGGTGGAAGTTCCGCGGGTCGAGGACCACACCCCAGACCGCCTCGTAGACCCGGCGCAGCTCGCCGACGGTGAACTCGGCCGAGCAGAAGGCCGTCGCGAGCGAGGAGTACTCGATCTTGGAGCGGGCGCGTTCCACCCCGTCCGCCAGGATCAGCCCGTGGTCGAAGGCGAGCGGGACGCCGTCGGCCGGGTTCGGGCCGAGGAGTTCGGTGACCGGGGCCCAGCGGGCGCTGCTGGCGTCGCCGCCGGCGCGCGGGGTCGGCAGGTCGGGCGCGAGCACCAGGTAGGCCACGCTGACCACCCGCATCCGGGGGTCGCGCTGGGGGTGGCCGTAGGTGGCGAGCTGTTCGAGGTGGGCACCGGCGGTGCCGGGCCCGGCCGCGTCGTGGCCGGGGGCGGAGTGGGCGCGCAGGCCGGTCTCCTCGGCCAGCTCCCGCGAGGCGGCCTCGGCCAGCCCCTCGTCGGGGCGCACGAATCCCCCGGGGAGCGCCCAGTAGCCCTGGTAGGGCGGCTCGCCCCGGCGGACCAGCAGGGCACAGAGCGCGTGCTCGCGCACCGTCAGCACGACCAGGTCGACCGTGACTGCGAACGGGGGGAAGGCCGACGGGTCATAACGCGACATGGCGACGATCATAGTCGTCTCTCTGACGATAAGCACAGGCCCGTGTACGGGCCGTGCTGTCCCGGCCGTCCACGCCGCTTGCCCCGCGCGGGCCGGTGGAGCCGGCCCGCGCGGGGCGGGCGGCGGGGGCGGAGGCGACGTCAGCGCGCCACCAGCTGGAGCTCCGCGGACGCCTCCTCCACCATCGCCACGCCGATCCGGCTGACCCGGACCGAGAACGGCTCGCCGGCCACCCGCAGCCCCGTCAGTTCCAGCTCCCCGAGCGGAGCCGTGCTGGCCGGGCGGACCAGCACCCGCCCGCCGGGGACGTCCGGCCTGACCCCGGCGAGCGCGAACACCGCGTGCGCGGCACCGGCGGCCGAGACCGCCGCCGGCCGGCAGGCCCCCGGGTGCGGCACCGGCGGGCAGCCGGGCGTCCACTGCTCCCCCGCGTACATCTCGGGCAGCCGCCCCTCGAAGTGGGCGGCGGCGGCGAGCAGGCCCTCCAGCAGGGCGCCGGCCTCGTTCTCGTGGCCGGCCTCCGCGAGCCCGGCGACGGCGAGGGCGGTCTCGTGGACGCGCACCGCCCCGCTGCGGTGGCCCAGCGGGTTGAACCGGGGCGACTTGGCGCTGAGCGTGCGCAGCCCCCAGCCGCTGTCGAGCTCGGGCGCGGCCAGCCGCTGGGCGAGCAGCCTGGTCTGCTCGCGGTCCAGCAGGCTCTCGTGCCGGCCGCCGTCGGCGGACAGGCCCGGGTCGAGGAGGTGGACCAGTGACGCGGCGACGGCCGGCAGCGGCTGGCCGCCCGGGGCGAGCCCGGCGGCGGGACGGCCGCCGGAGAGGTCGTCCACCCAGAACCGTTCGCGGAACCGGCCGCGCAGGTCGGCCGCCCAGCCGCGCCACTCCTCCGCGCCGGGCCGTCCGAAGGCCTCCAGGAGGTCGGCGCCGTGCAGGGCGGCCCGGTGCGCCTGGGCCTGCACCTCGGCGCGGGCCGGAACCGGGTGGGCCGAGCGCTCCTCGACGGGCCGGCTCAGGTCGGTGACGAAGCCGTCCACCAGGCCGTCGCGCAGCGCGCCGAGCGCGCGCTCGGCGGCCGGGAGGAGTTCGGCCGCCTCCGCCCGGGGCAGGCCCCAACGCCAGGCCTCGGCGAGCACGGTGACGAACAGCAGGGTCGCCTCGGTGGCGGTGCAGGTCGGCGGCAGCTCGGGGCCGCCGTGCCGCAGCGCGCCGGGGAGCAGCCCCTCGGGGCGGTGCGGGCCCTGGCCCTGGCCGGGGGCGGCGGCGGGCTGCTGACGGCGGGCCAGGGCGCGCAGGGTGCCGGCGGCGAGCCGGGTGCCGAGCGGCAGGGTCAGCCTCGCCGCCCAGAGCGCGTCGGCCGGGGCGAGGCCGAACCTCCAGGGTGCGCCGGAGGCCAGGTAGAGGTCGGTGGGCCGGTCGGGGTCGGCGAACAGCAGCCCGCCGAGGGCGTCCAGGGAGCGCGACACCACCAGCGCCGCGCGGGGGTCGTCGCAGCGCACCTCGGGCTCGGCCCACGGGAGCGGGACCCCGGCACCGCGGCCGCCCGGCGGGCGGGGTCCGGGGGCCGTGGTCTCCAGCCCGGCCCGCAGCTCCACCGACCAGCGCGCCCCCGGCTGGACCTCCAGGTCCCAGCGCAGCACGCCGGCTCCGGCCAGCACGGCGTGCGGCGAGGGCTGGGCGCTGACCGTGGCGCTGTGGGCCGGCCCCGCCCAGCGCAGCCCGGCGGACTGCACCTGGCCCGGCAGGTCCGGCGGCCGGTGGCCGGCGGCGATCTCGCCGACCGGGCCGAGGTCGGTGGCGAGCGCGATCTCCAGCGGCAGCCGGGCCGGCCGGCTGCCGGCGTTGCGCACCGTGACGGTCTCGACGCCGTCGGCGTGGCGCAGCCGCTCGACGGTGAGCGCCGGGTCCGGGTCGAGGTCGCCGGGCAGCCGGACGGCGCCCAGGAAACGGGCCTGGGCCGCCGAGGTCAGGGTGCCCTGGAGCGGCAGCGGCTCGACCCCGCCGAGGCGCACCTCCATCCGGGCCACCACCCGGACACCGGAGCGGTAGAAGCCGTGCAGGCCGTGTCCGCGCAGCTGGCCGTCGGGGCCCGAGGCGGCCATCGCGGGCGCGTTCACGCAGAGCACCGCGTGGTGGGTGGCGGCCGGCTGCGGGCGCGGCGGCACGGGCCTGGCCGGGCCGCCGGGGCCGGCCGGCTGGGCCTGGTCCGGCCGGCCCGCCGGTCTGGGCGCGCCGACCACACTCTCGGCGGGTGCGGCCTGTGGCGGCCTCATCGCGGTCACCGGACTCTCCTCCCCTCGGCGGTCCGGTGGCCGGTCAGGGCCGATGGGCCGCGAGCATGTTCGATCGCGTGCGTGCTGCTGCCGGGCCGGCGGACACCCCGCTGGCCACTGTGCCGTGTCTGGCCGTACCCGGTGCCGGGCCGTGCCAAGCGGCGCGCGGTACCGCGTCGGTACCGGCTCCGCGTCGTTCGTTCCCCGGGCGTCGTCGCGCCCGGCCGTCACCGTGCCTCCGGCGCACCGCCGGGCCCCGCGGGACGGTCCGCCCCCGGGCACAGGGCCCCCGGGGTGAACGCCGGAGACCGGCGGCAGGTCACGCCCGCCGGGTCGTCCCGGGTCGGGTCACCGCCCGGGCGCCGCGGCCGCCGGCCGGACCGCCGCCACTGCCGGCCCGTCGTCCCCGGCCGCACGGGCCGCCGGGTGGGCGGTCGCGGGCGGCGGCCGCCGGGGCGGCCCCGGGCCGCGGCCAGGATACGGTGCGGGGGTCGCGGCCCCGCCACCGGCAACCCCGGCCGGGGCCGGCGCGACCGCTGTGACCAGCAGAGACCGAGGAGTTGTATGTCCACCGCCAGCCGGCTGCCCGGGATTGAGTTCACCGACCACGTCTTCCGGGTGCCGCTCGACCACGCCGCCCCGCAGGGCGAGCAGATCGAGGTGTACGCCCGCGAGGTGGCCGCCTCCGGCCGCGCCGAGGACACCGGTCTGCCGTGGCTGCTCTTCCTCCAGGGCGGTCCGGGCGGCAAGGCCGGCCGCCCGCTCGGCCGGGACGGCTGGCTGGAGCGCGCGCTCGACGACTACCGGGTGCTCCTGCTCGACCAGCGCGGCACCGGGCGGTCCACGCCGGCCACCCGGCAGACGTTGGCGCGCCGCGGCGGCGCCGAGGAGCAGGCCGACTACCTCGCGCACTTCCGGGCCGACTCGATCGTGCGGGACGCCGAGCTGATCCGCCGCCGGCTGCTCGGCGACGACCGCCGGTGGAGCGTGCTCGGCCAGAGCTTCGGCGGCTTCTGCACCCTCACCTACCTCTCGACCGCCCCCGAGGGACTCGACCAGGCCTTCATCACCGGCGGGCTGGCCGGGCTGCGCAGCTCCGCCGACGACGTCTACCGGGCCGCCTACCCGCGCGTCGTCCGCAAGAACGAGGGCCACTACGCGCGCTTCCCGCAGGACGTCGAGGCGGTGCGTCGGATCGCCGCGCACCTCGCCGACGCCCCCGCCGTCCTGCCCGATGGCGGACGGCTCACCGTCGAGGCGTTCCAGGCCCTCGGGATGCTGCTCGGCGGCGGCAGCGGCTCGGGGACCCTCCACTACCTGCTGGAGGAGGCCTGGGCGGAGGGCGCGGCCGGTCCCGAGCTCTCCGACACCTTCCTCGCCGGCGCCCAGGCGCAGCTCTCCTTCGCGCAGGGCCCGCTCTACGCCGTCCTCCACGAGTCGATCTACGGCCAGCGCTCGGTGGACCCGGCCGGCACCGGCTGGTCCGCCGCGCGCGTCCGCGCGCAGTTCCCGGAGTTCGACGCCCGGGCGGCGCTGGAGTCCGGGGCGCCGGTGCTGTTCACCGGGGAGATGATCTACCCCTGGATGTTCGACACCGACCCGGCGCTGCGCCCGCTGAAAGAGACCGCGGAGCTGCTCGCCGCCCGCGCCGACTGGCCCGACCTCTACGACCCCGCCCGGCTGGCCGCCAACGAGGTGCCGGTGGTGGCGGCGGTCTACCACGACGACATGTACGTCGACACCGCCGATTCGCTGGAGACCGCACGGTCCGTTCGGGGGCTGCGGACCTGGATCACCAACGAGTGGGAGCACGACGGCCTGCGGGTCAGCGGGGGCAAGGTGCTCGACCGTCTGATCGCGATGGCGCGCGGCGAGGCGTAGTGCCCCGCCGGCGGCGGCCACCGGGCGGAACCGGCCCGGCCGGGGCTTCCCCGGCCGCCCCGGAGGGCGGCGGGGGAAGCCGGTCCGGTGG
>NZ_JBHYUU010000152.1:0-20214 GCF_042749955.1 Kitasatospora sp. NPDC059462
GGTTACATTCCGAACCCGGAAGCTAAGCCTCACAGCGCCGATGGTACTGCAGGGGGGACCCTGTGGGAGAGTAGGACGCCGCCGAACAATCATTCAAAGCCGCGGCCCCCAGCGATTCGCTGGGGGCCGCGGCTTTTTTGCGTAGGTGCGCAGGTGTGCACGACCGGTAGAACGGGACTTCCGCCCAGACGCGGGGCGTCCCTCGATGCCGGACAATGGAGATGGTGCACGGCCAGAAGGCCGGCGCCGAACCGCGTGAGGGCAGTGGTGCTGCCCGCTCCGCGGTGGAGATGAAGCAGCAGAAGGAGTCACCACGATGGCGAACCAGCCTCAGGACCGTCCCGAGCGTCGATCGGACGACGGCCGCGGCTACGAGCCCCGGTCTCGCGGGGGCTGGTCGAACGACCGTGGTCCGCGCCGCGACGACCGCCGCGACGACCGTGGCGGCGACCGCGGCGGTTTCCGTCGCGACGACCGTCCCTCCGGTGGGCACGGCCGGGACCGTGACGACCGTGGTGGCGACCGCGGCGGCTTCCGCCGTGACGGCCGTCCGGGCGGCTACCAGGGTGGTGACCGTGGTGGTTTCCGCCGTGACGACCGCCCGGCCGGCGGTGGCTTCCGCCGTGACGACCGTCCGTCGGGCGGCTACGACCGCGGCGGCCGTGACGACCGTGGTGGCTTCCGCCGTGACGACCGCCCGGCCGGCGGTGGCTTCCGCCGTGATGACCGTCCGGGTGGGTTCCGTCGGGACGACCGTGACGACCGTCCGCGCCGTGATGACCGTCCGTCGGGCGGCTACGACCGCGGCGGCCGTGACGACCGTGGCGGTTTCCGTCGCGACGACCGCCCCTCCGGTGGCGGCTTCCGCCGTGACGACCGTCCGTCGGGCGGCTACGACCGCGGTGGCCGTGACGACCGTGGTGGCTTCCGCCGTGACGACCGCCCCTCCGGTGGCGGCTTCCGCCGCGACGACCGGGGTGACCGCGGCGGCTTCCGCCGTGACGACCGCGGCGGCCGCGACGACCGGGGTGGCTACCGCGGTGGCCGCGACGAGCGCGGCGGCCGGGACCAGGACGACCGCCGTGGCAACTACGAGCCGGTCAAGCGCCTGCCGATCCCGGAGGACGTCACCGGCTTCGAGATCGACGCCGACGTGCGCCAGGAGCTCAAGAGCCTGCCCAAGACGCTCGCCGACGACGTCGCCCGCAACCTGGTGATGGTCGCCCGCCTGCTCGACAGCGAGCCGGAGGAGGCCTACCAGTACTCGCGCGTCGCGCTGCGGCTGGCCTCGCGCGTCGCCGCCGTCCGTGAGGCGGCCGGTTTCGCCTCGTACATGACCCAGCGTTACTCGGAGGCGCTGACCGAGTTCCGCGCCGCCCGCCGGATGACCGGCCGGGCGGACCTGTGGCCCGTCATGGCCGACTGCGAGCGCGGTCTCGGCCGCCCGGAGCGGGCGCTGGCGATGGCCGGTGAGCCCGAGGTCAAGCAGCTGGACAAGGCCGGCCAGGTCGAGATGCGCCTGGTCGCGGCCGGCGCGCGCAGCGACATGGAGCAGTTCGACGCGGCCGTCGTCACCCTGCAGAGCCCCGAGCTGGCCTCGCCGGCCGTGCACCCGTGGACCGCGCGTCTGCGGTACGCCTACGCCGAGGCGCTGATCGCGGCCGGCCGTGCCGAGGAGGCCCGCGACTGGTTCGCCAAGGCGGTCGAGGCGGACACCGACGGCACCACCAACGCCGCCGAGCGCCTCGCCGAGATCGACGGCGTGGAGTTCGTGGACGCCCTCGACCCGGAGCTCGCCGAGGAGGAGGCCGAGGAGGCCGCCGCCGAGCCGGCCAAGCGCAAGGGCGGCGAGGCCTCGGACGACGAGGTCATCTACGAGGACGACGAGGACGTCGAGGAGTACTACGACGAGGACGACCTGGAGATCGACGAGGACTTCGACGGCGTGGTCCCCGGGCGTGCCCCGGCCGCCGGGAACGCCGAGCAGGCCGAGCAGGCCGACGAGTCCGGCAAGTAGGCGCCCGACCTGACCGACGAGTGAGGCCCTGCCGCGCCCCGGGAGATCCCGGAGTACGGCAGGGCCTCACTGCGTGTCGGCCGGGTCGCCGGCCGCGGGGCGGGGCGGGCGTCAGCCGAGTTCGAGGTTGCGCAGCACCAGCCCGGTGGCCGGCTTGGGGCCGAAGGAGGTGGACTTGCGCGGCATGGTGACGCCCTGTTCGGCGAGCCGGCGGACCACGCTCTCGCGCACCGGGTGCAGCAGGACGGCCGTTCCGCCGGAGCGGGCGGCCTCGCGTTCGGCGGCGGCCGCGGTGTGCAGGTAGCCGATGTCGTCGGGGCTGTCCGGCACCCGCCAGGTGTGGTCGAGCAGGGTGGCGTGCAGCACGGTGGCGTCCAGGTGGCGCCACTCCTCGGGCTTGTCGTGCGGCACAGTGGCGTCGAGCAGGGTCTCGTCGGGGTCGCCGACGAGCCGGTAGACGCCGTCCCCGCCGGTCAGCAGGAAGCTGCTGCCGCCGTGGCGCTTGTGCTCGGCGAGGGCCTGCAGGGCGGTCTCCAGCGGGCCGGGGACCTCCTTGACCTGCCACTGGTCGCCGAGCCGCCGCAGGGCCTCGGCGACCGGCAGCCGGTACAGCACCCGGTGGATGGCCCGCACCCGCAGCGGGTAGCGGGCGGTGTCGACCAGCAGCACCAGGCCGCGGTCCCAGGGGCTGCGCGGCAGGTGGCGGTGCTCGCGCTGGAGCCGCAGGTACATCTCCCAGCGGTGGTGGCCGTCGGCGATCAGGGCCCGGCAGGTGGCCAGGTCGCGGCCGACGGCGGTGATCTCGGCGGGGTCGGTGACCGCCCACAGCCGGTGGTGGGTGCCGTCGGAGGTGGTGGTGGTGAGCAGCGGTTCGCCGCGGACGGCGCTCTCGACGACGTCGGAGGCCCCGCCGTCCCCGCGGTAGGTGAGCAGCAGCGGTTCGAGGTTGGCCCGGGTGGTGCGCATCAGGCCGACCCGGTCGGCGACCGGCCGGGGCATCACGTCCTCGTGCGGGAGGACCACGCCGGCCTCGCTGCCGCTGACGGCGAGGGCGCCGATCAGCCCGCGTTGCAGCAGCTCGGGGGTGTCGCCGGTGGCGGGCACCCGCTGCTCGTAGACGTACAGCGCCGGGACCGGGTCGGCGGCCAGGACGCCCTCGCGCTGCCACTCGCGCAGCAGCCGGGCGGCGTGCCGGTAGCGGGTGTCGCGGTCGGGGCGGTCGCCGGTGTCCTCCGGTTCGGGGCGCGGCAGGATCAGCCGGACGACGTTGTGCGGGTCGGCGGTCTCCAGGTCGAGCCGGCGGCCGGGGTCGACGACGTCGTACGGCGGTGAGGTGACGGCGGCCAGGGCGCCGACCCGGTCGGGGACGTACCTGAGGCCGCGGAAGGGGGACAGGGACAGACCTGCGGTGGCGACGTGCCCGGGATCGCCGGGGCCGCCGTGCGGAGACTCCGCTCCGCTTTCTGCACTGGGTGTGCTCATTCTGGGCATCGTAACCGGGTACGCGTTGTTCAGAGATCGGAACACCCGGCCGGTCCGGCGGGCGGGTGTCGTGACCGAGGGCGAGGTACGGCGTGGACGAGCGCGACGAGCGGGTGGACGACGGTGCTGGTGACAGCGCTGCCGGGGCCGTCGGCGGCGGTGTGCCGGAGCAGCAGCGGCGGTCCGGGGAGCCGGAGGGCGACGTCTACGAGTGGTTCCGCCGGGGTGTGAAGCTGCTCGCCCAGGGCAACCCGGCGGCGGCCGAGCAACTGCTGGCCCGGGCGGCCGCGGCGGAGCCGGCCTCGCGCAGCATCCGGGAGGCGCTCGCCCGGGCGCAGTACGACGCGGGCTCGTACGCGGCGGCGCTGGAGAACTTCCGGGCGGTGGCGCTGGCGGATCCCTCGGACGACTACGCTCAGTTCGGGTGGGGTGTGGCGGCGGCCCGGCTGGGGGACTTCGAGACCTCCGCCGAGCACCTGGCGCTGGCCGTGGCGATGCGGCCGGACACCGACCACTACCGGGCGGCGCTGCGGCAGACCCGGGCGACGCTGGCGGCCCGGGCCGGGGCGTTCGGCCCGCTGCTGCCGGGGGCGCCGGGGTACCTGGAGCCGCCCCGGGAGGCGGCGCAGGAACCGCCGCGGAGCCGGGATTCCGGGCCGGAGCCGGGAACCACGGCGGGTCCGGAGCCGACGGATGAGCGGGACCGGCAGGACGGCTGAGCCCGGACGGGCGGCACCCGCCGCGACGACGGCACCGACGAGCACGACGGCACCGACGAGCACGACGAGCACGACTGACGCGATGAGTGAGGTAGAGCAGGCATGACCGAGACGGCCACCCCCGTGCGACGGACCGCCCCGGGCGGCAGCGAGCTGCCGCTGACCGAGGCGTACGACACGGCGCTGCTGGACCTCGACGGCGTGGTGTACGCCGGACCGAACGCGATCGAGCACGCCGTGGACTCGCTGGCGACGGCCCGCGCGGCCGGGATGCGGCTGGCGTACGTCACCAACAACGCCTCCCGCCCGCCGCGGGTGGTGGCCGCGCACCTGAGCGAGCTGGGCGTGCCGGCCGAGGCGGAGGACGTGATCAACTCCGCGCAGGCGGCGGCCCGGGTGCTCGCCGAGAAGCTGCCGGCCGGGGCGAAGGTGCTGGTGGTGGGCGGCCTGGGGCTGGAGGAGGCGCTGGCCGAGCGCGGCCTGGTCGCCGTCCGCACGCTGGCCGAGGAGCCGCAGGCGGTCGTCCAGGGCTTCGACGCCTCGGTGGGCTGGACGCACCTGGCGGAGGCCTCGTACGCGGTGCAGTCCGGGCTGCCGTGGGTGGCGTCCAACACCGATGTGACGGTCCCGACCGCGCGCGGGATAGCGCCCGGCAACGGGATGCTGGTGGCGGCGGTGCGGGCGGCGACCGGGGTGGAGCCGGAGGTGGCGGGCAAGCCGCTGCCGCCGATGCACCGGGAGACGGTGCTGCGGACGGGCGCGAAGCGGCCGCTGGTGGTCGGCGACCGGCTGGACACCGACATCGAGGGCGCGTTCAACGGCGGGGTGGACAGCCTGCTGGTCTTCACCGGGGTGACGACGGCGGCGCAGGTGCTGGCGGCCCCGGCCGAGCACCGGCCGACCTATCTGGCGGCCGACCTGCGCGGACTGCTGACCGGGCATGCGCCGGTCACCGCGCAGCCGGGCGGCGGGTTCTCCTGCGGCGGGTTCACCGCGGTGGCGCAGGACGGCGTGCTGCGGCTGGAGGGCGTCGGGGCGGACCGCTGGGACGGGCTGCGGGCGCTGTGCGCGGCGGCGTGGACGGCGCTGGACGCGGACGGCGGGCCGGCGGACGGCCGGAAGGCGCTGGCCGAGCTGGGGTTCTGAGCCCGGTGCGGTGACCGGGCGGGTCAGAGCAGGGTGCGCAGCCGCAGCAGGTCGCGGAAGCCGGCCTCCAGCCTGACCCGTCCGGTCGCCCAGGCGGACGCGAAGTTGAGCCCGCCGTCGACCAGGGCGACCAGGTCGTCGCTGCTCATGGTGAGCCGGATGTCGGCCTTCGCGGCGGGGGCGCCGGGGGCCTCCCGGAGGCCCTCGATGCTGCCGCCGCGCAGTCGTCCGGTGAAGGTGAGGTCGAGGTCGGTGATCCGGCAGCTCAGCGAGCGGTCCAGCTCGGCGGCCTTGCGGACGTCGCCGGTGGCCTTGGCGAGGTTGCGGCTGAGCTGCTCCAGCGCCTGGCGGCACTCCTCGGCGTCGGCCATGGCGGCGGATCCCCTCCTTCGGCGGGCCGCGGCGCCCCGGCGGGTGGCCGGGCCCGGCGGCGGGTGACTGCCGGGCCACGGTACCGCAGGACGTGTTTGGCGGTAGCGTCGTCCGTGGGATGCCCGGATTCGTCCGGGCGTCGACCCGACGGAGCGATGCGCGCAGGCGAATGGGAGGCACCCGGATGCTGCCGAGGACGGTACGAGGAGCGGTCACGGCCGCGGCCGTACTGGTGGAGGAGGTCGGCAAGCGGGTCGTCGGGACGGCGGCCGGCCTGCTGGAGAAGGGCGGGATCGACGTCGCGGAGGTGGAGCGACGGCTGGGCGGGCAGTTCCCGCCGTCGGCGAAGTCGCTCCAGACGCTGGCCGAGGAGGCGGTGACCGCCGGGCGGGCCGGCGTGGACCTCGCGGTGGGGGTGGCGCGCGGTGAGGTGGAGAAGGCCTTCGAGCGGGTCGGCGACCAGGTGACCAAGGTGGGCGTGGTGCTGGCCTACCTGGAGAACAAGCTGCGGGAGGTCGAGGAGGACGACGCGGTGGGACGGGACGGGTCCGTGCCGCCCGCGCCGCCCGCGCCCCGGGCCGGCGGGCTGTTCGAGGAGGGCTGGGAGCGGGAGACGGCGGCTTCGGCGGAGGCCGAGCGGATAGCGGTGGACGAGCCGGTGGAGGTCGACCCGCCGGTGCCGCCGGCCGCGGCGGCCGCCCCGGTGGTCCCGACGGCCCCGGTGGCCCCGGTGGCCCCGACCGTGACGGCGGCTCCGGCCGAGAAGGCGGCCGCCCGGACGCAGCCCGCGAAGAAGGCCGCGGCGAAGAAGACCGCCACGGCGAAGAAGACCGCGACGAAGAAGGCGGCCACCGGGAAGACCACCGCCGCGCCCGAGACCGGCGGGGCCGGCCGGGACCAGCCGCCGGCCAGGCGCACCGCGCCCGGGAAGACCACCGTGCGCCGGACCACCACGAAGAAGCCCGATGCCTGATCCGCAGACCCGGCCCGATCCCACCATCACCGCCACCGCCCCCGACCCGGCCGACGGGCCCCTGCCGGGCACCGGCGAGCCGCTGCCGCTCGGCGTCGACCTGGCCCCCACCGGGCACCCGGCGGTCGACGCCGCCCTGGCCCGGCTGGAGGCACTGGACGGGGTGCCGACCGACGCCCACGTCGCGGTGTACGAAGATGTCCATCAGCGGCTGGCCGACACGCTGGCCGCCCTCGACCGGGACTGACCGGGCGAACGAGAACCATCCGTAGGAGCTGAAACACCAGTGGCAGTGGCACGACGCCGACTCGACGCGGAGCTGGTCCGCCGCAAGCTGGCCCGGTCGCGGGAGCACGCCTCCGAGCTGATCGCGGCCGGCCGGGTGACCGTCGGCGGGACCACCGCGACCAAGCCGGCCACCCAGGTGGAGACCTCGGCGGCGGTCGTGGTGGCCAAGGACGAGAACGACCCCGACTACGTCTCGCGCGGCGGCCACAAGCTCGCCGGGGCGTTCGCGGCGTTCGTCCCGCAGGGCCTGGTCGTCGAGGGCCGCCGGGCGCTGGACGCGGGCGCGTCCACCGGCGGGTTCACCGATGTGCTGCTGCGCGCCGGGGCCGCCCACGTGCTGGCGGTGGACGTCGGCTACGGGCAGCTGGCCTGGTCGCTGCAGAGCGACGAGCGCGTCACCGTGATGGACCGCACCAACGTCCGCGAGCTGACCCCGGAGATGATCGGCGGCGACCGGGTCGACCTGGTGGTCGGCGACCTGTCGTTCATCTCGCTGGGCCTGGTGCTGCCCGCGCTCTCCGGCTGCGCCGCCGAGGACGCGGACCTGGTGCTGATGGTCAAGCCGCAGTTCGAGATCGGCAAGGAGCGCCTCGGCAGCGGCGGGGTGGTGCGCAGCCCGCAGCTGCGCGCCGAGATGGTGCGCCAGGTGGCCGCGCAGGCGTGGGAGCTCGGACTGGGCGTGCGCGCGGTCACCGCGAGCCCCCTGCCCGGACCGTCCGGGAACGTCGAGTACTTTCTGTGGATGCGCCGGGACGCACCGCCGCTGGACCCCGCGGAGGCGGACCGGGCCGTCGCCGAGGGCCCCCGATAGGGTGCTCTGCGGACGTCCGGTCCGTCATGCTGGGTGGCGCGGCCGTACCGGGCCGACGAGGACCCGGCCGGCGTAGGGAGAGGGCAGCGGGCATGAGTGATGAACGTACGGTCTTCCTGATCGCGCACACGGGCCGTGAGGCGGCCCTGCGCAGCGTCGAGGGACTGGTGCACGGCCTGCTGAAGGCGGGGATCCGGATCAGACTGCTGGCGGCCGAGGCGGTCGACCTGGACCTGCCGGACGGCGTCGAGACGGTGGCCGGGGGGCCGGGCGCGGCGGACGGCTGCGAGCTGATCCTGGTCGCGGGCGGGGACGGGACGCTGCTGCGCGGGGCCGAGCTGGCCCGTGAGCACGGCCTGCCGATGCTCGGCATCAACCTGGGCCGGGTCGGTTTCCTGGCCGAGGCGGAGCGGGACGACCTCGCCGTGGTGGTCGAGCGGGTGGTGGACGCCGACTACGAGGTCGAGGAGCGGATGACCCTCGATGTGATCGTCCGGACCAACGGCGACGTGGTGCACCACGACTGGGCGCTGAACGAGGCCTCGATCGAGAAGGCGGCCCGGGAGCGGATGCTGGAGGTGGTGACCGAGGTGGACGGCCGCCCGGTGTCCAACTTCGGCTGCGACGGGGTGGTGTGCGCGACGCCGACCGGCTCGACCGCGTACGCGTTCTCCGGTGGCGGGCCGGTGGTCTGGCCGGAGGTGGAGGCGCTGCTGATGGTGCCGATCAGCGCGCACGCGCTGTTCGCCCGCCCGCTGGTGACCTCGCCGGACTCGGTGCTGGCGGTGGAGGTGCAGCCGAAGACCCCGCACGGGGTGCTGTGGTGCGACGGCCGGCGCTCGGTGGAGCTGCCCGCCGGGGCGCGGGTGGAGGTGCGCCGGGGGCAGACGCCGGTGCGCCTGGCCCGGCTGCACCGGGCGCCGTTCACCGACCGGCTGGTGGCGAAGTTCGCGCTGCCGGTGACCGGGTGGCGCGGCCGGGCCGACACCCACTGAGCCGACCGGACCACCGAAGCCGCCGGGCCCACGCGGCCCGGCGGCCCCGGCGGGCGGTCAGACCGCGAGGGGCTGGGTGTCGTCGGCGCCCTGCCAGCGCCCCTCGTCCTCGGCGCGCGCGGCGACCTCGGCGAGCCGCCGGACGGCGTCCGGCACGGCCGGGGCGGCCGTGGTGAGCGGGATCCTCAGGTGGTGCTCGAAGGCGCCGTCGGAGCCGAACCGGTTGCCGGCGGCGATCCGGACCCCGGCGCGTTCGCCGGCCCGGGCCAGGGCCGCGCCGGAGACCCCCGTGGTGGCGACCCAGAACGCCAGGCCGCCCGGCGGCAGGGTGAACCGCCAGTGCGGCAGCTGCTCGCGCAGGGCGGCGGCCAGCGCCCCGGCGGTCTCCCGCAGCCGGTTCAGCTGGTGGGCGCGGACGGCCGGGAGGTCCTCGGTCAGCAGCTCGGCGGCGATCAGCTGGTCCAGGACGGGCGCGCCGACGTCGCTGTGGACCCGGGCGGCGGCCAGCCGGCGGACCAGGGAGGGCGCGGCCCGCACCCAGCCGATCCGCAGGCCGCCCCAGAGCAGCTTGCCGGCCGAGCCGACGGTGATCACCTGGGCGGCGCGGTCCAGGGCGGCCGTGGGACGGGGCGGGGCGACCCCCTCGGGCAGGCCCCAGCCGAGTTCGGCGGTGGTCTCGTCGGCCAGCACGACGGTGCCGGCGGAGCGGGCGGCGGCGAGCAGCTCGCGCCGCTGCTCCTCGTCGATCAGCGTGCCGGTGGGGTTGTGGAAGTCGGGGATCACGTAGGCGGCCTTCGGCGCGGCCCCGCTCAGCACCCGGCGCCACTCGGCGAGGTCCCACCGCTGGGCGGGGGTGAACGGGACCGGGACCAGCCGGGCCTCGGCCAGCCGCAGGGCCTGGAGGGTGTGCGCGTAACTGGGCGCCTCGACGGCGACCCGGTCGCCGCGGCCGAGCAGGATCTGGCGCACCAGGTGCAGGGCGCCCATCGCGCCGATGGTGATCAGGATCTGGTCGGGGGTGGTCGGCAGTCCGCGCTCGGTGAAGCGGCGGGCCACCGCCTCGCGCAGCACCGGGACGCCGGTGGGGTAGTGGCCGTGCCCGGCGGCGTACGCGGGCAGCTGCTCGACGGCGCGGGCGGCGGCCGCGGACAGGAAGGGCTGCGGGGCGGGCAGGGCGGCGACGCCGAGGTCCAGGATCCGGCCCTGCTCGTCCGGCGGGACCGGGTGCAGGGCGTCGCCGGGCGGGGCGGAGCCCTCGGGCAGGGCGGTCCAGCTGCCGGAGCCGCGGCGGCTGCGCAGGTAGCCGTCGGCCCGCAGGGTCTCGTACGCGGTGGCCACGGTGGTGCGGCTGAGCCGCAGGGCGACGGCGAGCTCGCGTTCGGCGGGCAGCCGGGCGCCGACCGGCAGCCGGCCCTCGGAGACCAGCAGCCGGATCCGGGCGGCCAGCGCGCGGTACGCGGGGCGGCGGGCGGCTCCGGGCGGCTCGGGCAGCCGGGCACCGTCGAGCAGCCGGGCGAGTGCCGGGGAGGTCACGGTGGTCTGCCAGTCGGCCATGCTCATCAGTCCACTTGGTGGGGATTGGCCCTGTCGAGGGCCGTATTGGCCTGGCCATCATGGCAGGGCGGCCGTAACGTCCGCCACCGCCGGGCACGTGTCGCGGGCGGTGCAGCACCACCTGCACGGAGATTCCATGGCCACCCCCACGAGCACCCGCCCCTCGCCGTCCCCGTCCACCGCCGCCCCCGGGCGGCCCGGCCCCGCCGCCCGCGTGCTGGGCGACACCCACGCGCTCGGCCGCCGGCTGCCGCAGCTGTTCGCGGGCCTGGCGCTCTACGGGGCCAGCATGGGCCTGATGCTCCGCTCCGGCCTCGGCCTGGACCCCTGGGACGTCTTCCACCAGGGCCTGCAGCGCACCGCCGGGCTCTCGGTGGGCGCCTGGGTGACGATCTGCGGCGCGCTGGTGCTGCTGCTGTGGATACCGCTGCGCCAGCGGCCGGGCGTCGGCACCGTCGCCAACGTCCTGGTGATCGGCGCGGCGATGGACGCCACCGCGCGGGTCGTCGACGGCCCCGGACCGCTGCCGGCACGGATCGCGCTGATGACCGCGGCGATCGTCCTCAACGGCCTGGCCACCGGCCTCTACATCGGCGCCCGGCTCGGCCCGGGCCCGCGCGACGGCCTGATGACCGGCCTGCACCGGCGCACCGGCCGCTCGCTGCGGCTGATCCGCACCGGCATCGAGCTGTCCGTGCTCGCCGCGGGCTTCCTGCTCGGCGGCACGGTCGGCGCCGGCACCGTCGCCTACGCGCTGGCCATCGGCCCGCTCGCGCAGTTCTTCCTGCCCTGGTGCACCGTTCCCGCCGCGGAATCCGGCGGGGAGCCCGCCACCGGGCCGGAAACGGCGGCCGCGCACGCCCGGAACGGATGAACTTCGCGGCACGGAGTTGCCGCGCGGCGTTGTCGCTCGTCGCGCGGCGGGGGCGGAACCTCGTAAGGTCGTCTCCGTGTTGGACGAGATGCGGATACGGGATCTTGGGGTCATCGACGACGCGGTCGTCGAGCTCGCCCCCGGCTTCACCGCCGTGACCGGCGAGACCGGCGCCGGCAAGACCATGGTGGTGACCAGCCTCGGCCTGCTGCTCGGCGGCCGCGCCGACCCGGGCCTGGTGCGCAACGGCAGCGCCCGCGCGGTCGTCGAGGGCCGCCTCGAACTGCCGCCCGGCTCCCCGGCGGCCGCCCGGGCCGTGGAGGCCGGCGCCGAACTGGACGACGGCGCGCTGCTGATCAGCCGGACCGTCTCCGCCGAGGGACGCTCACGCGCCCACGTCGGCGGCCGGTCCGTCCCGGTCGGCCTGCTCGCCGAACTCGGCGAGGACCTCATCGCCGTGCACGGCCAGACCGACCAGCAGCGGCTGCTGCGCCCGGCCCGCCAGCGCGGCGCCCTCGACCGGTACGCCGGCGAGTCCGTCGCCGAACCGCTGGCGCGCTACCGCGAGGTCTACCGCCGGCTGCGCGAGGTCTCCACCACCCTGGAGGAGCTGACCACCCGGGCCCGTGAGCGCGCCCAGGAGGCCGACCTGCTGCGCTTCGGCCTCGACGAGGTCGCCGCCGCCGAGCCGGTGGCCGGCGAGGACGAGGAGCTGTCCGCCGAGGCCGAACGGCTCGGCCACGCCGACGCGCTCTCCTCCGCCGCCACCCTGGCGCACGCCGCACTGGCCGGCGACCCCGCCGACCCGGAGGCCCTGGACGCGGGCACCCTGCTCGCCCAGGCCCGCCGCGCGCTGGACGCCGTGCGCCACCACGACGAGCGGCTCGCCGCCCTCGCCGACCGCCTCAACGAGGTCGGCTACCTGCTCGCCGACGTGGCCGGCGACCTCGCCGGCTACGCCGACGACCTGGACGCCGACCCGGTCCGCCTCGCCGCCGTCGAGGACCGCCGGGCCGTGCTCGCCCAGCTGCTGCGCAAGTACGGCGGCCCGGAGAACACGCTGGCCGAGGTGGTCGCCTGGGCCGAGACCGGCTCCGCGCGGCTCGCCGAACTCGACGGCGACGACGACCGGATCGACGAGCTCGGTGCCCAGGAGACCGCGCTGCGCACCGAGCTGGCCGACCTCGCGGCCGAGGTGTCGGCCGCCCGCCAGGCCGCCGCCGGGCGCTTCGCGGACGCCGTCTCCGCCGAACTCGCCGAGCTGGCCATGCCGCACGCCCGGGTCACCTTCTCGATCACCCGCCTCGACGATCTGTCCGGCATCGAGATCGAGGGCCGGACCGTCGCCTACGGCCCGCACGGCGTGGACGAGGTCGAGGTGCTGCTCGCCCCGCACCCCGGCGCCCAGCCCCGGCCGATCGCCAAGGGCGCCTCGGGCGGTGAGCTCTCCCGGGTGATGCTCGCCGTCGAGGTGGTCTTCGCCGGCGCCGACCCCGTCCCCACCTACCTGTTCGACGAGGTGGACGCGGGCGTCGGCGGCAAGGCGGCGGTCGAGATCGGCCGCCGGCTCGCCAAGCTGGCCGAGAGCGCCCAGGTCGTCGTGGTCACCCACCTGCCGCAGGTGGCGGCCTTCGCCGACCGGCACCTGGTGGTCGAGAAGACCCACGACGGCACCGTGACCCGCAGCGGCGTCAAGGTGCTGAACGACGAGGAACGGGTGCGCGAACTCTCCCGGATGCTGGCCGGCCTGGAGGACTCCGAGCTCGGCCGGGCGCACGCCGAGGAACTGCTCGCCGCGGCCCGCGCCCCCCGCCGGCGCTAGCGCCGGACGGCCGTCCGCGGCAGCCGGGCGGGCCGCGCGGCACGCGTGCGGCGCCGGTCCGCCCGGGCGGCCCCCGCGGACCGGTCGCGACGCGCCCCACCGGGGGCGCCGACTGTCCAAGAGGGCCGCCGACCTGGCATGGTGGCCGCTGGACACTGGCCTTCCTGTCCCGAGCGCCGCCGGCGGGAAACCCCCGCCCGGGGCGCGCGTAGCTGATCGAGTCGGATGCGAGACGACGTGGACCATTCCGCCGCCCGGGCCGTCGCGGCCACCCCCGAACCGGGGCAACTGAACGTGGTGCTCGTCCTGGCCGCCAGTTCGGGCGGCATCGGCGCGCACGTGCGCTCCCTGGCACAGGGCCTGGTCGCGCACGGAGTGGGCGTCACGGTGTGCGCCCCCGCCGCCGCGGACGCGCTGTTCGGCTTCTCCCGCACCGGCGCCCGGTTCCACCTGGTCGACATCACCCCGACCGCGGGCGCCCGCAGCGACGCCACCGCCATCGGCGAACTGCGCCGCGCCTTCACCGGCGCCGACGTGGTGCACGCCCACGGGCTGCGCGCGGCCCTGCTCTCCGACCTCGCGCTGCGTACCGCCGGCCGCTTCCCGGGCCTGCGCCCGGAGACGCCGCTGGTGGTCACCGCGCACCACGCGCTGCTCGCCACCGGCATGGAGCGCCGCCTCCAGCGGCTGATGGAGCGCCGGGTGGCACGCGCCGCCGACCTCGTCCTCGGCGCCTCCTCGGACCTGGTGGCCCGGGCCCGGGAGCTCGGCGCCACCGACGCCCGGCTCGGCCCGGTCGCCGCCCCGCCGATGCCCGAGGGCCGGCTGGGGCGGGCGCGGGCCCGGGCCGAGCTGCTCGGCGGGGGGCCGGAGCGCCCGCTGGTGCTGGCGGTCGGGCGGCTCGTGCCGCAGAAGGCCTTCGGCCTGCTGCTGGACGCCACCCGGGAGCTGTCCGCGGCGGACCCGCAGCCGCTGCTGGTGCTCGCCGGGGACGGCCCGGAGGCCGCCGGGCTGCGGGAGCGGGTCGCCGCCGAGAAGCTGCCGGTGCGGCTGCTCGGCTACCGCACCGACGTGCCCGACCTGCTGGCCGCCGCCGACGTGCTGGTGCTCTCCAGCCGCTGGGAGGCCCGGTCGCTGGTCGTCCAGGAGGCGATGCGGGCGGGCGTGCCGGTGGTGGCCACGGCCGTCGGCGGCATCCCCGAGCTGGTCGGCGACGCCGCCGTGCTGGTCCCGCCCGGGGACGCGGCCGCGCTCGGCCGGGCCGCCCGCGAGCTGCTGGCCGACCCGGCGCGCCGCGAGCGCCTGGTGGCGGCCGGCCGGCAGCAGGCGGAGACCTGGCCGGACGAGGCCGCCACCGTCGCCCAGGTGCTCAGCACCTACGACGAACTGGTGCAGCGCAACCGTTAGGGTCCGCCCTCCGGATCACGCCGGGCGTCCGGCGTGGCCCGGGCGGGGTTCAGACGGTGGCCTGCTCGCCGACCCGGTCGGCGGCCGGGCCGTCCGGCTGGGCGGAGAGGTAGGCCCCGCCGCAGGCGGTCAGCCGCAGCGCCGTGTCGATCAGCGGCACGTGGCTGAAGGCCTGCGGGAAGTTGCCGACCTGCCGCTTGAGGCGCGGGTCCCACTCCTCGGCGAGCAGCCCGAGGTCGTTGCGCAGCGACAGCAGGCGGTCGAACAGCTCGCGCGCCTCCTGCACCCGGCCGATCATCGCGAGGTCGTCGGCCAGCCAGAACGAGCAGGCCAGGAAGGCGCCCTCGTGGCCGGAGAGGCCGTCGACGTTGTTGCCCGACTCGTCGTGGGTCGGGTAGCGCAGCACGAAGCCGTCCTCGGTGGCCAGCTCGCGCTGGATCGCCTCGATGGTGCCGATGACGCGCTTGTCGTCCGGCGGCAGGAAGCCGACCTGCGGGATGAGCAGCAGCGAGGCGTCGAGCTCCTTGCCGCCGTAGTACTGGGTGAAGGTGTTGCGGCCCGGGTCGTAGCCCTTGTCGCAGACGTCCCGGTGGATGGTGTCGCGCAGTTCCCGCCAGCGCTCCAGGTGGCCGCCGGGCGGGGCGTCCTCGGGGGTCTGCTCCAGCAGCTTGATGGTGCGGTCGACGGCCACCCAGGCCATCACCTTGGAGTGGACGAAGTGCCGGCGCGGGCCGCGCACCTCCCAGATGCCCTCGTCCGGCTCCTGCCAGTGCTCCTCCAGGTACTCGATCAGCCGCAGCTGGAGGTGGTGGGCGTGGTCGTTGCGGACCAGGCCGGTCATGTGGGCCAGGTGCAGCGCCTCGACGACCTCGCCGTAGACGTCCAGCTGGAGCTGGCCGGCCGCGCCGTTGCCGACCCGCACCGGCTGGGAGCCCTCGTAGCCCGGCAGCCAGTCCAGCGAGGACTCGGTGAGCTCGCGCTCACCGGCGATGCCGTACATGATCTGCAGGTTCTCCGGGTCCCCGGCCACCGCGCGCAGCAGCCACTCGCGCCAGGCCTTGGCCTCGTCGCGGTAGCCGGTGCGCAGCAGCGAGGAGAGGGTGATCGCGGCGTCGCGCAGCCAGGTGTAGCGGTAGTCCCAGTTGCGCTCGCCGCCGATGTCCTCGGGCAGCGAGGTGGTGGGGGCGGCGACGATGCCGCCGGTGGGGGCGTAGGTGAGGCCCTTGAGGGTGATCAGGGAGCGGACCACGGCCTCCCGGTAGGGGCCCTGGTAGGTGCACTGGCCGACCCACTCGTGCCAGAAGTCGGCGGTGGCGTCGAGCAGTTCCTCGGCGTCCGGGGCCTTGGGCGGCTCCAGGTGGGAGGCCTGCCAGGTGAGCGCGAAGGCGATCCGCTCGCCGGCCGAGACGGTGAAGTCGGCGTAGGTGGTGAGGTTGCGGCCGTAGGTGTCGGCCTCGCCGTCCAGCCAGACCGAGTCGGGCCCGGCCATGGCGACGGTGCGGTGGCCGCCGTCGGGCTGCTCGACCCGGTGCACCCAGGGGACGACCCGGCCGTAGCTGAACCGCATCCGCAGCGCGGAGCGCATCCGCACGGTGCCGGCCACGCCCTCGACGATCCGGATCACCTGCGGGACGGCGTCCTTGCCGGCCAGCGGGCGCGGCGGCATGAAGTCGATCACCCGGACGGTGCCGCCCTGGGCGTCCCACTCCTGCTCCAGGATCAGCGAGTCGCCCCGGTAGCGGCGGCGGTCGGCGGGCACGGCGGGCGCCGCGGCGGTCGGCGGCGGGACCCGCAGGTCGCCGGTGTCGGTGAGCCGGTTGCGCCCGGCGGCGGGGACGGGCTCGGTGGCGGGGGCGGGCAGGTCTGCGGCGACCGCCTCGGCGGGGCCGATTCGCCAGAAGCCGTGTTCGTCGGTGCCGAGCAGTCCGGCGAAGACCGCCGGCGAGTCGAATCGGGGCAGACAGAGCCAGTCCACCGCTCCGTCCCTGCTGACGAGGGCGGCGGTCTGCATGTCCCCGATGAGTGCGTAGTCCTCGATACGGCCGGCCACGTGATCTCCAGTTCGCAATGTGGTCACGACGCATCGGCGATCCGAGGGGGAGCCTGCGGGTGTGGCGGGACCGGGGCCACCCCGGGACGTCCGGCCCGCCGCGGGGTGGTGGCGGGCCTTGCTGGAGTGTCCGCGAGGGCTCGGTCGAGCCTCTGGGTGGGGGAGAGCGGGAATTACGGGGAGGTCCGGTCGCGCATCGGGGACCGAGAGGTTCCTGACCCTCCCACGCCCTCCGCGGCTCATGTTGTCGGCGATGCGTCCGAGCAGCTTACGACGGACGAAAGGGGCGAAGCACGCGGGCGCAGCGCGAGGTGGCCCCGCATTTCGGCGGAAATACCGCGCATCGCGGGGGACGCCGTCAGGATGGCTCGGAAGGATCAGCTCCGGATGGCACGAAATGGGGATCCGTCATGGCCCGGCCGAGCCGGTCCGGAGCGCCGGGAGGTGGCCCGCTCGGGCCGGTGGTGCGACACCTGTGACATCTGCGCCGAGTGGTGCGCCGGTGGCGCGCCCCGCGTACGCCCCCGGGAGCGTCCCCGCGGATCCCGCCCGCGAAACCGGATCCGCGCCGCCACGCACGGGCGGGCCGGAACGCGTTCGGGCCGGGGCACTGATACCCTGGTATCCCGTGGACCGGTGGGATCAAACGCCCCGGACCGGCCGAACCGACGACCTCAGGGCGCAGTGCCCCGCACCGCCCGCCCCCGTCGAGACGGCGCGCCGCGAGCCTCCCACCACGTCACCTTCGACTCGCGACCCACGGGAGCCCCCTCTTGGCACAGCCCCATTCCGGCAAGGCATCGAACGGCCGCGCCGTGACGACCAAGCACCTCTTCGTCACCGGGGGTGTCGCCTCGTCGCTCGGCAAGGGCCTCACCGCCTCCAGCCTCGGTGCCCTGCTCAAGGCCCGCGGCCTGCGCGTCACGATGCAGAAGCTCGACCCGTACCTCAACGTGGACCCGGGCACCATGAACCCGTTCCAGCACGGTGAGGTCTTCGTCACCGACGACGGCGCCGAGACCGACCTCGACATCGGCCACTACGAGCGGTTCCTGGACACCAACCTGCACGGCTCGGCGAACGTCACCACCGGCCAGGTGTACTCGACCGTCATCGCCAAGGAGCGCCGCGGCGAGTACCTGGGCGACACCGTCCAGGTCATCCCGCACATCACCAACGAGATCAAGTCCCGGATCCGCCGGATGGCGACCGAGGACGTCGACGTGGTGATCACCGAGGTCGGCGGCACCGTCGGCGACATCGAGTCGCTGCCGTTCCTGGAGGCCGTCCGCCAGGTCCGCCACGAGGTCGGCCGGGACAACGTCTTCTTCGTGCACGTCTCCCTGCTCCCCTACATCGGCCCCTCGGGCGAGCTGAAGACCAAGCCGACCCAGCACTCCGTCGCCGCGCTGCGCAACATCGGCATCCAGCCCGACGCCGTCGTGCTGCGCGCCGACCGCGAGGTCCCGCAGGCCATCAAGCGCAAGATCTCGATGATGTGCGACGTCGACGAGGAGGCCGTGGTCGCCGCGATCGACGCCAAGTCGATCTACGACATCCCCAAGGTGCTGCACGGCGAGGGCCTCGACGCCTACGTCGTGCGCCGCCTGGACCTGCCGTTCCGCGACGTGGACTGGACCACCTGGGACGACCTGCTGCGCCGCGTCCACGAGCCGCAGCACATCGTCAAGGTCGCCCTGGTCGGCAAGTACATCGACCTGCCGGACGCCTACCTGTCGGTGACCGAGGCGCTGCGCGCCGGCGGCTTCGCCAACAACGCCCGGGTCGAGATCAAGTGGGTCACCTCCGACGACTGCGAGACCCCCGAGGGCGCGCAGGAGCAGCTCGGCGACGTCGACGCGATCTGCATCCCCGGCGGCTTCGGCGACCGCGGCGTCAACGGCAAGGTCGGCGCGATCACCTACGCCCGTGAGAACCGGATCCCGCTGCTGGGCCTCTGCCTGGGCCTGCAGTGCGTGGTCATCGAGGCCGCCCGCAACCTGGCCGGCCTGCCCGAGGCCAACTCCACCGAGTTCGACGCCGCCGCCAAGCACCCGGTGATTTCCACCATGGCCGAGCAGCTGGCCATCGTCGACGGCAAGGGCGACCTGGGCGGCACCATGCGCCTGGGCCTGTACCCGGCCAAGCTCGCCGAGGGCTCGATCGTCCGCGAGGTCTACAACGGCGAGCAGTACGTCGAGGAGCGCCACCGCCACCGCTACGAGGTCAACAACGCCTACCGGGCCGACCTGGAGAAGACCGGCCTGGTCTTCTCGGGCCTCTCCCCGAAGGGCGACCTCGTCGAGTACGTCGAGTACCCGCGCGAGGTGCACCCCTACCTGGTGGCCACCCAGGCCCACCCGGAGCTGAAGTCCCGTCCGACCCGCCCGCACCCGCTGTTCGCGGGCCTGGTGAAGGCCGCGATCGAGATCAAGACGGCCCCGGCCGACGCCGAGTAGGCACCCGCGTTCCACCGGACGGCGGCCCCGCGATTCCTGCGGGGCCGCCGTCCGGCGTTAGATTGTGTCGTACTGACGAAAAGGGGAGACGTGATGGACGACCGCAGCACCGCCGATGTCGCCGACCGGGCCGAGGAATGGGAGGTGCGGGGGAGCACCACCCCGTTCCAGGGCCGGGTCACCGGAGTGCGCAGCGAGGAGGTCCGGATGCCCGACGGCAGCTGGGCCCGCCGCGACTACCAGACCCACCCCGGTTCGGTCTCCGTCCTCGCGCTGGACGACCGGCAGCGGGTGCTGATCCTGCGCCAGTACCGCCATCCCGTGCGCCAGCGCCTGTGGGAGCTGCCGGCCGGCCTGCTCGACGTGCCCGGCGAGAACCCGCTGCACGCCGCCCAGCGCGAGCTGTACGAGGAGGCGCACTGCAAGGCGGGCACCTGGCGGGTGCTGGTCGACTTCTACACCTCGCCCGGCGGGACGGACGAGGCGCTGCGGCTCTTCCTCGCCACCGACCTCGCCGAGGCGGAGGGGAAGCGGTACGAGGCGCACGGGGAGGAACTGGAGCTGGAGTCCGCCCGGGTGCCGGTGGAGGAGCTGATCCGGCGGATCCACGCCGGGAAGCTGCACAACCCGACCCTGATCACCGGCACCCTGGCGCTCCACGCCGCCCTGCACGGCCCGGGCGGCCTGGACGCCCTGCGCCCCGCCGACTCGCCCTGGCCGGCGCGGCCCTTTTCCTAGAAGGCTGATGAAGATCTTGGTGTGATCCGGGCTGTCGCCGTCAGGCGACAGCCCGGATCTGCCAGGTGGTGCCGTTGTGGGTGAGTCCGAGGTTGATCAGGGTTCGGAGGTTGAGGGCGGCGGCGCGGGTGTGGAGCCAGGCGTTGTTCTTGATCGTTCCTCGATAGCGCAGGCGGCGGTTTCCGTGGCCGACGAGCCAGGCGACGGCGCGTTCGACCGGTGGCCGCCAGCGGCGGTAGGCGTCCTGCCATGCTGGCTCGGCGGCCTGTTGCCGGGCGGTTCGTTGGAGGTCGTGGCCGGGTTGGATCCGCAGGTTCTTGCCGGTCTTCGAGGTGGTGCAGCGCTCGCGCAGCGGGCAGTCGGTGCAGTGGCGGCCGAAGTTCGCCGTGCGGGGCAGTTCGGGGCCGCGGTCCGGTGAGAGCGGGACGGTGTGGCCTGCCGGGCAGGCGGCCGTGCCCTCGGCGGTGTCGATCCGGAAGTCGTCGAGGACGAAGCCGCCCGCGTTGG
>NZ_JBHYUU010000153.1:0-19594 GCF_042749955.1 Kitasatospora sp. NPDC059462
GGGGCGCCCGGGGGGGGGTTCGGAGCCGAGGGGGGGGGGGGTGGCGCCTGGGCGCGACCGCGGGGGCCCCCCCCCCGCCGCCGCCCCCCCGGGGGGGGGGGGGGGGGGGGGGCCCCCCCGTCGCGGGTGGATCACACCATGGTGTCGAGGATCTCGCGGACCATCTCCATGGTGGTGCCCGGGTGCAGGAAGGCGAAGCGGGCGACGGTCTCGCCGTCCCAGCCGGTCGGGGTGACGAAGCCGATCTGGTCCGCGAGCAGCTGCTGCGACCAGCGGTAGTAGTCGTCGTTGGTCCAGCCCGTGCGCTTGAAGCAGACCGCGGAGAGCTGCGGGTCGAACAGCAGCTCCAGGTGGTCGGTGTCGCGGATCAGCTGCGCGGTCTCCCGGGCGAGCGTGAGGCCGGCCTCGATGGCGTCGGTGTAGGCCTGGACGCCGTTCACGGCGAGCGAGAACCAGAGCGGCAGGCCGCGGGCGCGCCGGGTCAGGTGGTAGGCGTAGTCGGTGGGGTTCCACTCGTCGCCCTCGGTGTGCAGGACGTCCAGGTAGGAGGCGTCCTGGGTGTGCACGGCGCGGGCGAGCTGGGGGTTGCGGTAGATCAGCGCGGCGCAGTCGAACGGCGCGAAGAGCCACTTGTGCGGGTCGACGACGAAGGAGTCGGCGTGCTCGATGCCGTTGTAGCGCTCCCGGACGGAGGGGGCGAACAGGCCCGCGCCGCCGTAGGCGCCGTCGACGTGGAACCACAGGTCGCGCTCGCGGGCGACCTCGGCCAGGCCCTGGAGGTCGTCGACGATGCCCTCGTTGGTGGTGCCGGCGGTGCCGACGACGGCGATGACGGTCTCCGGGTTCGGGTCGGCGGCCAGCGCGGCGCGCAGCGCCTCGCCGGTGAAGCGGCGGTCCACGGTCGACACCTTGAACGCCTCGACGCCGATGATGTTGAAGGTGTTCTTGACCGAGGAGTGCACCTGGTCGGCGACCGCGATCCGCAGCCGGGCCTCCGGCCCGACGCCCAGCCGGCGGCGGGCGGTGTCGCGGGCGACCACCAGCGCGGAGAGGTTGCCGGCCGAGCCGCCGGAGACGAAGACGCCGCCGGCCGAGTCCGGCAGGCCCGCGCGGTCCGCTATCAGCCGCAGCACCTGGTTCTCGGCGGCGATCGCGCCGGCCGCCTCCAGCCAGGAGATGCCCTGGAGCGAGGCGCAGGAGACGACCATGTCGAACAGCAGCGCGGCCTTGGTGGGGGCGCACGGGATGAAGGACAGGTAGCGCGGGCTGTCGGCGGAGATCACCGCGCGCGACAGCTCGTGGTCGTAGAGCTTGAGCACGTCGGCCGGGCTGTTGCCGTCCTGGTTGAGCAGGCCGGACAGCTGGGCGCGCAGGTGCTCGCCGTCGCCGGGGTGGTCGAGCGGGACGGGGTCGTACTGCAGCCGCTCGCGCATGTAGTCGAAAACCAGGTCGACCAGGTCGCTGTCGGGCCGGTGCATGCGGTCGGGGGCTGCGGACACGGGTGTCCCTCTCGGCTGTGGGGTGTCGGGGAGGGTCCGGCGGGGCGGGGGGTTGGCACCGCACGGCCGGACATGATCAGCGTAGGCAGCGACGGGCCCCGCCCGCGCGTCGGAACGCGGCCGGTCGGGCAGCTTTCCGGCGTCTTCGGCGGGCCGCGCGCAGGATTCCTGCGCGGGCCCCCGGCGGGGTCAGCCGATGAGCTGGGAGAGGACGACGGAGGAGCGGCTGCGCTGGACGCCGGGCTCGCGGCGGATGCGTTCGATGACCGCCTCCAGGTGCCGCATGTCGGCGGCCCGCAGGTGGACCAGCGCGTCCGGGTCGCCGGTGACCGTCCAGGCGGCGATCACCTCGGGGAACTGCCGCAGGCTCGCGAGGATCTCCTCGGGGGCGGTCCGCTCGCGGCAGTAGACCTCGACGAAGGCCTCGGTCTGCCAGCCGAGCACCGAGGGGTCGAGCACCACGGTGAAGCCGCGGACCACCCCGCGCGCGCGCAGCCGGTCGATCCGGCGGCGCACGGCGGTGGCGGAGAGGTTCACCTGGACGCCGATCTCCGCGTAGGAGGCACGGCCGTCCCCGGCCAGCCGGGCGAGGAGAAGGCGGTCGGTCTCGTCCAGGGAGGCCCCGACCGTCTCGTGCGCTCGGCTGCTGGTCATCGGTGCGGGGCTCCACGGGTCGTGCGGCGTCGGGGTCGGGGTCGGTGGCGGGGCGGGACCGCGGCGGCCCGCCGAAACGGTTCGGCACCCATTCTGGCGGATGTCAGGAGTGAGTCCACCTCTGACGGATGACGGGACGGGGCCGGGACGCGGCCGGGACGGGGGCCGGGGCTCAGCCGGGACGGGGGCCGGGGCTCAGCCGGTGAGGAGGACGATCTTGCCCCGGGTGCGCCCCTCCGCCACCAGCGCCTGCGCCGAGGCGGCCTGGGCGAGCGGGAAGGTGGAGGCGACGGTCACCGTCAGCCGGCCGTCGTCGGCGAGCGCGGCCAGCTCGGCCAGCCCGGCGGCGTCCGGCCGGACCCAGACGTACCGGCCGCCGAGCGCCCTGACCCCGAAGTCGGCGACCGAGGCGATCCGCGCCGGGTCGGCGACCAGTCCGGCCGAGAGCGCGACGGCGTCGCCGCCGACCAGGTCCAGCGCGGCGTCCACCCCCCGGGGGGCGAGCGCCCGGACCCGGTCGGCCAGGCCCTCGCCGTGACGGACCGGCTCGGCGCCCAGCGAGCGCAGGTAGTCGTGGTTGCGCTCGCCGGCGGTGCCGATCACCCGGGCGCCGAAGGCCCTGGCCAGCTGGACGGCGAGGTGGCCGACCCCGCCGGCGGCGGCGTGCACCAGCACGGTGTCCCCGGCGCCCGCGCCCACCGCCCGCAGCGACTGGAGGGCGGTGAGCCCGGCCAGCGGCAGCCCGCCGGCCTGCGCCCAGTCCAGCGCGGCCGGCTTGCGGGCCAGGGTGCGGACCGGCGCGGCGACCAGCTCCGCGTAGGTGCCGTGCTCCACCGCGTCCTTGCGCACGTAGCCGTAGACCTCGTCGCCCGGGGCGAACTCGGTGACGCCGCCGCCCACCGCGCGCACCACCCCCGCGGCGTCCCAGCCCATCACCAGCGGGAAGTGCGCGTCGAGCAGGCCGTCGAGCCGCCCCTCCCGCACCTTCCAGTCGACCGGGTTCACCCCGGCCGCCCTGACCTGCACCAGGACCGAGTCCGGGCCGACCTTCGGATCGGGCAGGTCGGTGTACTCGACCACCTCGGGGCCGCCGTAGCGGTGGATCGCGATTGCCTTCATGGGACCAGCGAAACCCGGACCGGCCGGGATCCCGTTTCGGCCACGCCGCAGGAGGCCGGGAAGGCTCCGAACCGGCGAGCGGTTCTCGTCACATCGACAGGATGGCCATCGTCACTCTGACGCTAACCGGTTATCATAGATTGCGTCAGATAGACGAAAAGGCTTCACCGCTTGATCGGCCGCACAGAAGGGCACCCGCCCGTGACCACCACCATCACCGAGACCTACGGCGTCGACCCCACCCCGACGCCGCTCGCTCTGCTGCTGCTCGGCCGTGAGGCCGACCCGAACAGCGAGCGCGGCGTCGAGTGCCCCGGCGACCTCCCCCCGGCCTCCGACCCGGACCTCGTCGAGCGCGCCCGGGCGGCCAAGGCCGCGCTCGGCGACCGCGTCTTCATCCTGGGCCACCACTACCAGCGCGACGAGGTGATCGAGTTCGCCGACGTCACCGGCGACTCCTTCAAGCTCGCCCGCGACGCGGCCGCCCGCCCGGAGGCCGAGTACATCGTCTTCTGCGGTGTGCACTTCATGGCCGAGTCGGCCGACATCCTCACCGGCGACGCCCAGAAGGTCGTCCTTCCGGACCTCGCGGCCGGCTGTTCGATGGCCGACATGGCCACCGCCGAGCAGGTCGCCGAGTGCTGGGACGTGCTGACCGACGCCGGCATAGCCGACGTCACCGTCCCGGTCTCGTACATGAACTCCTCCGCCGACATCAAGGCCTTCACCGGCCGGCACGGCGGCACCATCTGCACCTCCTCCAACGCCCGGCGGGCGCTGGAGTGGGCCTTCGAGCAGGGCAGCAAGGTGCTGTTCCTGCCCGACCAGCACCTCGGCCGCAACACCGCCGTGCGCGACATGGGCCTCTCGCTGGACGACTGCGTCGTCTACAACCCGCACAAGCCGAACGGCGGCCTGACCGCCGAGCAGCTGCGGGACGCGAAGATGATCCTGTGGCGCGGCCACTGCTCGGTGCACGGCCGGTTCACCCTGGACTCGGTGAACGACGTGCGCGAGCGGATCCCCGGCGTCACCGTCCTGGTGCACCCGGAGTGCCGCCACGAGGTCGTCGCGGCCGCCGACATGGTGGGCTCGACCGAGTACATCATCAAGGCGCTGGACGCCGCCGAGCCCGGCTCCACGTGGGCCATCGGCACCGAACTGAACCTGGTCCGCCGGCTCGCCAAGGCGCACCCGGACAAGGAGATCGTCTTCCTGGACCGGGCGGTCTGCTTCTGCTCGACCATGAACCGGATCGACCTGCCGCACCTGGTCTGGGCGCTGGAGTCGCTGGTCGAGGGCCGGGTGCCGAACGTGATCACCGTCGACCCGGAGACCGAGAAGTACGCCAAGGCGGCGCTGGACCGGATGCTGGCCCTGCCGTAGCGGCCCGCCGCGCGGGCGGCACGGACGACCAAGGGCGGGCCCCCTCCCCGGTGGGAGGGGGCCCGCCCTCGTGTCTGGCCGAGACGGCGGCTACTCGGGAACTCCCGGGATGAGGCCGTCACCCTCGGACCGCAGCAGTTCGCGGACCTGGTCGATGGTGGCCTCGGCGTCCGGCAGGATCAGGTCGGACGGCTCCAGCGAGTCGTCCGCCAGCGGGGTGCCGAACTCCTTCACGGCGCCGAGCAGCTCGCCGAGCGCCCGGCGGAAGTGTTCCTCGTCCCCCGACTCCAGTGCGGTGAGGAGTTCGTCGTCCAGCTCGTTGAGCCGGTTCAGATGGGTCTCGCCCACCTCGAACTGCCCCTCACCCATGACCCTCATGATCATGCCGTCCGTCTCCCTGTTCCTGGGGATCTCGCGCGGTGGTGCTCCGGAACGGAGCCGGGATCACTTGTTGTAGTTGATCCTCGGGGTGTCCTGCTGCTGCTGCTGCGGTGCGGCGTCCTGCGGACGGCCCTGCTCGATCGCCTGCGGGCCGGAGGCCGGGGAGCCGCCGGTCAGCTCGGCCTTCATGCGGGCGAGCTCCAGCTCGACGTCCGAACCGCCGGCCACCCGCTCCAGCTCGGCCTCGATGTCGTCCTTGCGGCCGAGGCCGCTGGCGTCGTCCAGCGCGCCGGAGGCCAGCAGCTCGTCGATCGCGCCGGCCCGGGCCTGCATCTGCGCGGTCTTGTCCTCGGCCCGCTGGATCGCGAGACCGACGTCGCCCATCTCCTCCGAGATGCCGGAGAAGGACTCGGCGATCCGGGTCTGCGCCTGGGCCGCGGTGTAGGTGGCCTTGATGGTCTCCTTCTTGGTGCGGAAGGCGTCGACCTTGGCCTGCAGCCGCTGGGAGGCGAGCGTGAGCTTCTCCTCCTCGGCCTGGAGCTGCTGGTACTGCACCTGAAGGTCGTTGATCTGGGACTGCATGTTCGACTTGCGGGTCAGGGCCTCGCGGGCGAGGTCCTCCCGGCCGAGCGAGAGCGCCTTGCGGCCCTGGTCCTCGTACTTCGCCGACTGCTGCTGCAGCTGGGTCAGCTGGAGCTCCAGACGCTTGCGCGAGGTGGCCACGTCCGCGACGCCGCGCCGCACCTTCTGCAGCAGCTCCAGCTGCTTCTGGTACGAATAATCCAGCGTCTCACGCGGGTCTTCCGCCCGGTCCAGGGCCTTGTTCGCCTTGGAGCGGAAGATCAGCCCCATACGCTTCATGATTCCGTCGCTCATGGGCCTGGGTGCCCCCTTCTCCGGCCTGCGGTCTCTGTCTCGTTACCAGACACGACGAGTGTATGTGCAGCGAGCGCGTCGCCGCAGTGCACCTGCCTGCAACAAGCCTGCTACAGGTCGGTCCCGCAAAGCCTCATCCGCGGGGTGGATCCCGTTCTCGTTCCACCCGCCGGTCAGCCGAGTGATCCCCTACGGGGAACCCCGGGGAACCCCGAAGCCGGCGGCCCGGGACGCGATCGATATGCGTTTGGTTCCCGGGGGACCGGAGAACGGCGCCCCGCACCCCGTACGCTGGTGGTGTGTTCCGACGCCGTTCAGATGATGCCGCTGCCTCCGCCGCCGTGCTGGAGAAGCAGGACGAGACGACCCAGACCCGCGACCCGCAGGCGAAGAAGGGCCGCCCCACGCCCAAGCGCAGTGAGGCCGAGGCCAACCGGCGGACCCGGGTGAGCGTGCCCAAGGACCGCAAGGAGGCCACCCGCCAGGCCCGCGAACGGATGCGTTCCGAGCGCGAGAAGCAGCGCACCGCGCTGCTGGAGGGCGACGAGCGCCACCTGCCGGCCCGCGACAAGGGCCCGGTGCGCAAGTTCGCCCGCGACTACGTGGACGCCCGCTGGTCGCTGGCCGAGTTCTTCCTCCCGGCCGCCGTCCTCATCCTGGTGCTCAGCATCGTCAAGGTGCCGGCCCTCCAGCTGCTCTCCACGCTGCTGTTCCTCACCTTCTTCGTCCTGGTGATCCTGGACTTCGTCCGGCTCGGCTTCGGCCTGCGCAAGCAGCTCGCCGAGCGCTTCGCCGGGCAGAACACCCGCGGCGCGGTCGCCTACGGCCTGATGCGCATCCTGCAGATGCGCCGGCTGCGACTGCCCAAGCCGCAGGTGCGGCGCGGGGAGAAGCCCTGACCGCCGAACCGGTGGACTCCGGCTGGGCCCCTCCCGTCTGGGACGGGCCCGGCCTCTACGCGCTCCCCGGCCAGGGCGGCGGCGGGCACGACCGGGGCGCCCAGGAGCGCGGCGGGTACGAGCTGACCGGCTACGAGCGGCGACTGCCCTCGCGCAGCGGCTCCTTCGCCGGCGGCGCCGGCCCATCCCCCGGGCGGCCCGGCTCGCTGCGCAACCTCGTCCGGCAGGAGATGGTCGCCCGGCAGCTCGCCGAGCAGCTCACCGGCCGCACCGGGCAGCGCGTCCTCGACATCGGCTGTGGCCAGGGCACCCAGGCGCTGCGGCTGGCCCGGGCCGGGCACTACGTCACCGGCATCGACTCCGACCCGGCCGCGCTCGGCACCGCCCAGGAGGTGCTCGCCGAGGAGCCCGGGACGGTGCGGGAGCGGGTCCAGCTGCTGATCGGCGACGGTCACCAGTGCGGGCGCTGGTTCGGCGCGCGCAGCTTCGACGTCGTGCTCTGCCACGGCGTGCTGATGTACCTGCCGGACCCCGATCCGATGATCGCCTCGCTGGCCCGGCTGCTCGCCCCCGGCGGGCTGCTCTCGCTGGTGGTGCGCAACCGCGACGCGCTCGCCCTGCGCCCCGCCGCGGCCGGCGACTGGCGGGCGGCCCTGGAGGCCTTCGAGAGCGACCGGTACTACAACCGGCTCGGGCTGGCGGCCCGCGCCGACCGGATCGGCGACCTCGCCGTCACCCTCTCCGAGGTGTCCGTGCCGCTGCGGCGCTGGTACGGCGTGCGGGTCTTCACCGACCACGCCCCCGACGACGCGCCGCCGGTCGACGGCCGGCAGCTCGCCCAGCTGCTGGAGGCCGAGGAGCGGGCCGGGCGCACCGACCCGTACCGGCAGGTCGCCGCGCTGCTGCACGTCGTCGGGATGAAGTAGCCCCGGAGCCGGTGCGGCGCCGGGGCCACCGCCCGGCGGCTCAGTCCTCGTGCAGGCTCATCGTGTAGACCTCGCGGCCGTCGTCCAGCAGCACCGCACGGTCCACGCCGTCCTCGGCCAGCTGCTTCCAGTTCTCCCCGATCCAGGTCTCCGCGTCCCCCTGGCCGGCGAACTCCTCCGCCTGGCCGCCGTCCGGGGCCACCTCGGTGCCGTCCGCCTTCTCGTACCGCCACGTCCAGACCATGCCCGGCTCCTCCCGCCGACGATCAGCGATGCGCTGTGAGCGCACCCTAAGCCCTCAGGTTGCCCGGCCGGATCTTCGGTATGCGCGGTGCGCGAGGATGGGACGCATGACAGCTGACGCCCCGCTCCCCCGCACCCTGCTCCTCGGCGGCGCCCGGTCCGGCAAGTCGACCAGGGCCGAGCAGCTGCTCGCCCACCACCGGGACGTGCTGTACGTCGCCACCGGCGGCACCCGGGACGGCGACGCCGAGTGGGCGCAGCGGGTCGCGCTGCACCGCGAGCGGCGCCCGGCGAGCTGGCGCACCGCCGAGACCTGCGACCTGGAGGCGGTGCTGGCCGACACCGCCGACCCGGCGCCGGTGCTGGTCGACTGCCTGGCGCTGTGGCTGACCGCGGTCATGGACGAGTGCGGCGCCTGGGACGACGCGGTCTGGGCGGACGGCGGCGAGGCCGCGGTGCAGCGGCGCTGCGCGGCGCTGGCGACGGCCTGGGCCGGCACCCGGCGCCCGGCGGTCGCGGTCAGCAACGAGGTGGGCATGGGCGTCGTCCCGGCGACGGCGGCCGGCCGCCGGTTCCGCGACACCCTGGGCCGGCTCAACATGGCGGTCGCCGACGCCTCCGAGCGGGTGCTGCTGGTCGTGGCGGGGCAGGTCCTCACCGTCAAGCCCGCCGCCGGCTGAACGATCCCCCCGGCCGCCGGCCCGGACCGCCTCCTGCACCGGCGGCCCGGCCCTTCCCGCCTTTCCGCACCGGCGCCCCTCCGGTGAACACCCGCGGCGTGTAGCCTTCCGGACGATGGACACGACCGTGGATCTCGATACGTTCTCCTCCCTCGTCGAGCGCCCCGACGAGAGCGCCCGGCGCGCCGCCGAGGAGCGGTGGCAGGAGCTGGACCGGCCTCGCAACGGCCTCGGCAGGCTGGAGGAGCTGGGCGCCTGGCTGTCGTCCGTGCAGGGGCGTTCCCCGGTGCGGCCGCTGTCGGCGCCCAAGGTGGTGCTGTTCGCCGCCGACCACGGGGTGGCCCGCCTCGGGGTGTCCCGGCTGCCCGCGCAGGGCGGCACGGCGGCACGGGTGCGCTCGGTGCTCGACGGCACTGCGCCGGTCGCGCTGCTCGCCCGCCGCTTCGGCGCCGGGGTGCGGGTGGTGGACGTCGCGGTCGACGCCGATGCCGCGGAGTTCCCCGGCGAGGTGACGGCGCACCGGGTGCGGCGCGGCTCCGGGCGGATCGACGTCGAGAACGCGCTGAGCCCCGAGGAGACCGCCCGGGCGTTCCGGGCCGGCATGGCGGTGGCCGACGAGGAGGCCGACGCCGGGACCGACCTGGTGGTGCTGGGCGACCTCGGGGTCGGCTCGACCACGGTGGCGGCGGTGCTGGTCGGCGCGCTCTGCGGGACGGACGCGGCGGCGGTCACCGGGCGCGGGTCGGGCATCGACGACCGGGTGTGGATGGTCAAGTGTGCGACGGTGCGCGACTCGCTGCGCCGGGCCCGGCCGGTGCTGGGCGACCAGCTGGCGCTGCTCGGGGCCACCGGTGGCGCGGACTTCGCGGCGATCACCGGGTTCCTGCTGCAGGCCGCGGTGCGGAAGCTGCCGGTGGTGCTGGACGGGGTGGTCTCGGCGGCCTGCGCGCTGGTCGCGCAGCGGATCGCGTTCCGGGCACCGGAGTGGTGGCGGGCCGGGCAGACCAGCGGTGAGCCCGCGCAGGCGAAGGCGTACGACCGGCTGACCCTGTCGCCGCTGCAGGAGCAGGGCATCACCATGGGCGAGGGGGTCGGCGCGCTGATGGCGCTGCCGCTGCTCCAGGCGGCGGCGGACACCCTGGCCGAGGAGGTGCCGGAGGTGTTCGTCCCGGCCGCGCCCAAGGAGCCGGCCCGGCTGCCGACGGCGGCGGAGCTGCTGGGGAAGCTGTAGGGGGAGTCCGGGGGCCCGGGCCGCGTCGGTGACGACGGGTCCGGGCCCCTTCGCCGTTTCCGAGTGGTCGGTGGGTGGTTGGTGTGCGGGACGGGCTGCGGTTCGCGTTCGGGACCCTGTCGGTGCTGCCGGTGCGGGTGCGGCGCTGGGACCGGGAGGCCGGGGGGCGGGCGATGGTGCTCGCACCGGTGGTCGGGGTGGTGCTGGGGGCGGTCGCGGCGGCGGCGGGGGCGCTGGTCGCCTGGCGTGCCGGCGGGGCGCTCGGCGCGGTGGCGGCGGTCGGGGTGCTCGCGGTGCTCACCCGGGGGCTGCACCTGGACGGGCTCGCGGACGTCGCGGACGGCCTGGGCAGCGGGAAGCCGGCCGAGGACGCGCTGCGGATCATGAAGCAGTCGGACATCGGCCCGTTCGGGGTGCTCACCCTCGTCCTCGTGCTGCTGGCGCAGGTGGCCGCGCTGGCCGGGCAGTTCGCCGTCTCCCCGCTGCGCGGCGCGCTCGCGGTGCTCGCGGCGGCGGTCGCGGCGCGGTGCGCGCTCGCCTGGGGGTGCCTGCGGTCGGTGCCGGCGGCCCGGCCGGGCGGGTTGGGCGCGATGGTGGCGAGCACGGTGGCGCCGGGTGCGGCCCTCGCCTCGACGGTGGGCGCGGCCGCCCTGGTCGCCCTCGCCGGCTTGACCGACGAGGTGTCAACTCTTTTTCTTCCACTGGCCGTTGCGCTGGGGACCGGCGGATCGCGGCTGCTGCTGCGGCGCTGTGTGCGGCGGTTCGGCGGGATCACCGGGGACGTGCTCGGGGCGATGGCGGAGACCGCCGCGACCGGCACGCTGCTGGTCCTCGCGCTGCTGCGCTGAGGGGGACGCCAAAGCCCGTGCGCCGAAAGGCGGTACACCGGGCGGCGCGTGATCCCACCATGCGGACTACCATGCGGGGAGCACCGCAGCCCTGCACCGTCGCAGGTCCTGCCCGTCCGGCGCGCGTTGGGGCGCCGGGGCCTCTGGTGTGCGCGACCGCCGCGGCGGTGGGCGCGCGCAGCCAGGGGTCCCGGGTCCGGCGGACGCCGGCCGGTCGGCCTGGCCGGCGGTCCGGGCTGCGCCGGTGCGGCACCAGCGCCGCGACCGGTCGTGGACCGCGAAAGAACAGGACGTTTTACGTGACTGCATTGTCTGTGAGCACCTCCGCCGCCGCCTCGCTGCGTGCGGACGCCCTGGTGATCGGCGTGGCGAAGGGCCCCAAGGGCATCGTGCTGGCCCCCGGCGCCGAGGCCGTGGCCGAGGCGTTCGAGGGCAAGCTGGCCGAGGTTCTCAGCACGCTGGGCGCCACCGGCGCCGAGGGCGAGACCGTCAAGGTCCCCTCCCCCGCCGGTCTGAAGGCCGCGCTCGTGCTCGCGGTCGGTCTCGGTGACGCCGCCGAGGGCGGGTACGAGCTGGAGGCCCTGCGCCGCGCCGCCGGTGTCGCCGCCCGCACCCTGGCCGGTGCCAAGAAGGCCGCGCTGGCCCTGCCGGCCGAGTCGGCCGACGAGATCGAGGCGGTCGCGCTGGGCGCCCTGCTCGGTTCGTACGCGTTCGGCACCTACAAGAACAACGGCAACGGCGGCAAGGAGCCGGTCGGCGAGCTGGTGCTGCTGTCGACCCGCAAGGGCAGCAAGGAGGCCAAGGCCGCGGTCGAGCGCGCCCTGGTCGTCGGCGAGGAGATGAACCGCGCCCGCGACCTGGTCAACACCGCCCCCAACGACCTGAACCCGAAGTCCTTCGCCGCGCTCGCCCAGGCGGCCGGCAAGGAGCACGGCCTCAAGGTCGAGGTGCTGGACGAGAAGGCGCTGCTCAAGGGCGGCTTCGGCGGCCTGCTCGGCGTCGGCAACGGCTCGGTCAACCCGCCGCGCCTGGTGAAGGTGGCGTACACCCACCCGAAGGCGAAGGCCAGCCTGGCGTTCGTCGGCAAGGGCATCACCTACGACTCGGGCGGCATCTCGCTGAAGCCGGCCGGCCACAACGAGACCATGAAGTGCGACATGGCCGGCGCGGCCGCGGTGTTCGCCGCCGTCGTCTCCGCCAAGCGCCTCGGCCTCCAGGTCAACGTCACCGCCTGGCTGGCGCTGGCGGAGAACATGCCGTCCGGCTCGGCCACCCGCCCGGGTGACGTGCTGCGGATGTACGGCGGCAAGACCGTCGAGGTGCTGAACACCGACGCCGAGGGTCGCCTGGTGCTGGCCGACGCCATCGTGCGCGCCGGCGAGGAGAACCCGGACGTGATCGTCGACGTCGCCACCCTGACCGGCGCGATGATGATGGCGCTGGGCAACCGCACCTTCGGCGTGATGGCCAACGCCGACGAGCTGCGCGAGAGCCTGCACACGGCCGCCGGCGAGGTGGGCGAGCAGTCCTGGCCGATGCCGCTGCCGGCCGAGCTGCGCAAGGGCATGACCGAGTCGACCGTCGCCGACCTGGCCAACATGGGCGAGCGGATGGGCGGCGGCCTGGTGGCCGGCCTGTTCCTGAAGGAGTTCGTGGCCGAGGGCATCGACTGGGCCCACCTGGACATCGCCGGCCCGGCGTTCCACGAGGGCGCGCCGTTCGGCTACACCCCCAAGGGCGGCACCGCCTCCGCGGTGCGCACCCTGGTCCGCTTCGCCGAGCAGAAGGCGGCGGGCGGCAAGGCCTGACGGCCGGGTACGACCGACGGGCGGGGTCCGGCGCACGGCGCGCCGGGCCCCGTCCGGCTTCCCGGGGCCGGTTACCTGCCGGTAGGGGGCGCCGGGAGGTCGCCGCACCCCTGTTCGCTGCGGGCGAAACTTTGTTCCGCAGTGCGGAACCAGGGGCTCCGCCGGCCCACCGGACGGTCGGCCCGACCCCGGTCAACCCCGCCCTGAGCTGCGACGATGCCCCTCCGTCCAGGGTGTTCCCACCCCTGCGACCACCCCTCGGGACACCCCTGGAGCGGACCCGGACATCAGCTGCCGCGAACAAGTGCGAAGATGTATTTCCGGCACGACTGGGCGCCCCACAAAGGCTTCCGACCCACCGGACCGCGACCGGCCCGGCGATCCACACCCCATTGCATGGAGGACGTGACGTGGCGAACGACGCCAGCACCGTTTTCGACGTAGTCATTCTCGGAGGCGGAAGCGGCGGTTACGCCGCGGCGCTCCGCGGCGCCCAGCTGGGCCTGAGCGTCGCCCTGGTCGAGAAGGGTGAGCTTGGCGGCACCTGCCTGCACCGCGGCTGCATCCCGACCAAGGCCCTGCTGCACGCGGCCGAGATCGCCGACGAGACGAAGGAGGCCGCCGAGTTCGGCGTGCTGGCCACCTTCCAGGGCATCGACATCAACGGCGTCCACAAGTACAAGGACGACGTCATCGCCGGCCTGTACAAGGGTCTGCAGGGCCTGGTGGCGTCCCGCAAGGTCACCTTCGTCCAGGGCGAGGGCAAGCTCTCCTCGCAGACCTCGGTGGACGTCAACGGCCAGCGCATCGAGGGCCGCCACATCGTGCTGGCCACCGGTTCCGTGCCGCGCTCGATCCCGGGCCTGGAGATCGACGGCAACCGCGTCATCTCCTCGGACCACGCCCTCAAGCTCGACCGCATCCCGAAGTCGGCCGTCATCCTCGGCGGCGGCGTGATCGGCGTCGAGTTCGCCTCGGTCTGGAAGTCGTTCGGCGTCGACGTCACCATCGTCGAGGCCCTGCCGCACCTGGTCCCGCTGGAGGACGAGAACTCCTCCAAGCTGCTGGAGCGCGCCTTCCGCAAGCGCGGCATCAAGTTCGAGCTGAAGGCCCGCTTCTCGGGCGTCGAGTACACCGAGGCCGGTGTGCGCGTCTCCACCGAGAACGGCAAGCAGATCGACGCCGACCTGCTGCTCGTCGCCATCGGCCGCGGCCCGGTCTCGGCCGGCCTCGGCTACGAGGAGAACGGCGTCGCGATGGACCGCGGCTACGTCCTCGTCGACGAGTACATGCGCACCAACGTGCCGACCATCTCGGCCGTCGGCGACCTCGCCCCGACCCTGCAGCTGGCGCACGTCGGCTTCGCCGAGGGCATCCTGGTCGCCGAGCGCCTGGCCGGCCTGAAGCCGGTGCCGATCGACTACGACGGCGTCCCGCGCGTGACCTACTCCAACCCCGAGGTGGCCTCCGTCGGCATCTCCGAGGCCAAGGCCGTCGAGCTGTACGGCAAGGAGAAGGTCGTCACCCTCAAGTACAACCTGGCCGGCAACGGCAAGAGCAAGATCCTGAAGACCGCCGGCGAGATCAAGCTCGTCCAGGTCAAGGACGGCGCCGTGGTCGGTGTCCACATGGTCGGCGCCCGCATGGGCGAGCAGGTCGGCGAGGCCCAGCTGATCTACAACTGGGAAGCCCTGCCGGCCGAGGTCGCGCAGCTCATCCACGCCCACCCGACCCAGTCCGAGGCCCTCGGCGAGGCGCACCTGGCGCTGGCCGGCAAGCCGCTGCACGCGCACGACTGATCGCGCCCCCCACCCCCCATTCCAGTTCGCAAGACTTGATAGGAGTCGCTGAAACCATGGCGGTCTCAGTAACACTGCCCGCGCTGGGCGAGAGCGTTTCCGAGGGCACCGTCACCCGTTGGCTGAAGGCCGAGGGTGAGCGCGTGGAGGTCGACGAGCCGCTGCTCGAAGTCTCCACCGACAAGGTCGACACCGAGATCCCGGCCCCGGCCTCCGGCATTCTGGCCTCGATCAAGGTCGGCGAGGACGAGACCGTCGAGGTCGGCGCCGAGCTGGCGATCATCGACGACGGCTCGGGCGCCCCGGTCGCCGCGCCGGCCCCGGCCGCCGAGGCCGCTCCGGTCGCGCCGGCCGCTCCGGCCCCGGTCGCGGAGGCCCCGGCCGCCGCCCCGGCCCCGGTCGCCGAGGCCCCGGCGGCCCCCGCCGCCGCTCCGGCCGCCCCGGCCGGCGACGCCACCCCGGTCCTGCTGCCCGCGCTGGGCGAGTCGGTCACCGAGGGCACCGTCACCCGCTGGCTGAAGGCCGAGGGCGACACCGTCGAGGTCGACGAGCCGCTGCTGGAGGTCTCCACCGACAAGGTCGACACCGAGATCCCGTCGCCGGTCGCCGGCACGCTGGTGAAGATCCTGGTCGGCGAGGACGAGACGGCCGAGGTCGGCGCCCAGCTCGCGCTGATCGGTGCCGCCGGCGCCGTCGCCGCCGCTCCGGCCGCCCCGGTCGCCGCTCCGGCTCCGGCCGCGCCGGCCGCCCCGGCCCCGGTGGCCGCTCCGGCCCCGGTCGCCCCGGCTGCCCCGGCCCCGGCCGCTCCGGTGGCCGACGCCGGTGACGCCTACGTCACCCCGCTGGTGCGCAAGCTCGCCTCCGAGCACAACGTCGAGCTGTCCTCCGTCGCCGGCACCGGCGTCGGCGGCCGCATCCGCAAGCAGGACGTCCTGGCCGCCGCCGAGGCCGCCAAGGCCGCCGCCCAGGCCCCGGCCCCGGTCGCCGCCGCTCCGGCCGCCGCGCCGAAGGCCGCCGCCGCGCCGTCCGCCCTGCGCGGCCAGACGGTCAAGATGACCCGCATGCGCAAGGTCATCGGCGACAACATGATGAAGGCCCTGCACGAGCAGGCGCAGCTCACCAGCGTGGTCGAGGTGGACGTCACCCGGATCATGTCGCTGCGCGCCAAGGCCAAGGACGGCTTCCTCGCCCGCGAGGGCGTCAAGCTCTCCCCGATGCCGTTCTTCGTCAAGGCCGCCGCCCAGGCGCTGAAGGCCCACGCGGTCATCAACGCCCGGATCAACGACGCCGAGGGCACCATCACCTACTTCGACACCGAGAACATCGGTATCGCGGTGGACTCGGAGAAGGGTCTGATGACCCCGGTCATCAAGGGTGCGGGCGACCTCAACATCGCCGGCATCTCCAAGAAGACCGCCGAGCTGGCCGGCAAGGTGCGCGACAGCAAGATCACCCCGGACGAGCTGTCCGGCGCCACCTTCACCATCAGCAACACCGGTTCGCGCGGCGCGCTGTTCGACACCGTCATCGTGCCGCCGAACCAGGCCGCGATCCTGGGCATCGGCGCCACGGTCAAGCGCCCGGTGGTCATCGAGTCCGACGGCGGCACCGCCATCGGCATCCGCGACATGACCTACCTGTCGCTCTCCTACGACCACCGCCTGGTGGACGGCGCCGACGCCGCCCGCTACCTGGTGGCGGTCAAGGAGATCCTGGAGGCCGGCGAGTTCGAGGTCGAGCTCGGCCTGTAAGGCCCCGGGAGTCCGCTCCGCAGCACCGGAACCCCGCACCGTCCCCGGACGGCGCGGGGTTCCGCGCGTCCGGGACCGGTCGCCGGCCGCCCGGCCCGGGTCTTCGCGCCGCTGCGGGTTTTTCGTGTGGTTCCGGGTGATTCACCCGTTCTTCGCATGCGCGCATGCGGCCGAACAGGGATGCTGGAGCGGTGATGGACGAGACCGACTTCTGGCTGATCATCGACGAGACCCGGGAGGCCGCCGAGGGCGACCCCGACGAGCAGGCGGACCGCCTGGTGGAGCGGCTGGGCGAGCTGACCCCGGACGATGTGATCGACTTCGCCCGGCTCTTCGAGGCCCGCTTCCAGCGCGCCTACCGCCACGACCTGTGGGGCGCGGCGTACCTGCTGCTGGGCGGGGCCTCCGAGGACTCCTTCGACTACTTCCGGTGCTGGCTGATCGGCCAGGGCCGGGAGGTCTTCGAGGGCGGCCTGCACGACCCGGACGACCTGGCCGACCTGCTGCCGGACTTCGACGAGGAGGAGGACGGCGAGGCCGAGGACCTCGGCTACGCCGCCGACGAGGCGTACGAGCAGCTGACCGGGCTGCCGCTGCCCGAGGTGGGCGGGCGGCAGCCCGCGCGGCCGTCCGGAGCCGGCTTCGACTTCGACGACCCGGACGTCATGGCGAAACGGTTCCCCAAGCTCTGGGAGCGTTACGGGGACTGACGGCGCCCGGCGCGCCGGGCCGCTCAGGTGGTGGAGCCGCCCGCCGCGCCGGTGTCCTGCTTGATGCCCTTGAGGATCTGGTCCAGGGCGGTGGGGTCGGGCGCTCCGGCGGCGTCGTCCACCCCGCCCTCGAAGGCCACGTAGCCGCCGCCCTTGGCCGGGACGGCCGCCATCAGGATGTAGCCCTTGCTGCCGTCCGCCGTCACGATGTGCCAGCGCACCGCGTAGCCGGAAATGCCGGCCACCGTGGTGCTGGACGAGCCGGCGTCGGTGTGCGAGGTGATGTTGGTGAAGATCGCCGCCGCGTAGGCCGGCATCGCCGCCTCGGCCGCCGCGCGGGCGGTGCTGCCGGAGATGGTGTCCTTCTCGACCGAGAACTGGCCGCGGATGCAGTTGCCGCCGCCGGGGCAGGTGTACTGGCCGGTGCCGAGGAAGACCGTCGAGTGCGAGCCCTCGGTGGTCGCCTCCCAGCCCTCGAAGACCGGCACCGTGATGGCGTGCTGCGGGTCCGCCACGGTGTCCTTGGGCACCAGGGACGGGCGCGGCGGCGTGGTGGGCGGCGGCGAGACCGGTTTGGTGGTGGTCGGGGCCGGAGTCGTGGCGGTCGGGCTCGGGGTGTCGGTGACGGTGACCGTGGTGACCGGCTTCGGGTCGGCGGACGGGCCGTCGCCGCCGCTGTTGAGCGCGATGGCGGCGACCACGCCGACCACGGCCAGGACCCCGACCCCGATGCCGACGGCGGTGCCGGTCTTGATCCGGTTCGGCCGGGAGGGCGGCGGGTAGGCGGCAGGCGGGTAGCCGTAGCCCGGCTGGTTCTGCGCCGGGTAGCCGTAGCCCGGCTGCCCCTGTTGCGGCGCGCCGTAGCCGTAGGAGGGCGGCGCGGACGCGGCGGGCTGGCCGCCGGGGCTCTGCCAGGAGACCTGTGTCGGGGCGTCGGCAATCGGGCCGCCGCCCGCCTGGACGGGGCGCACGTCACTGGTCCAGGCCGTGCCGTCCCACCAACGCTCATGACCGGCCGTGCCGTCCGCACCCGGAACCGGGTACCACCCGGGAGGCGTCGAGTTGCTCACGGCAAGACCGTACCCGTCCGGGTGACGCTCCAGACAGACCGGGTCTGTCACGACTCTGCACCACCCGTGTACCGGACCTGACGCCACGTCAGCCCGCGGCCGGGGGTCGGGAGGCCCCGTCCGGGGGTTCAGCCGGTCAGCGGCCGGGCCATCCAGATGTCGTCGACGTACGAACCGTCGATCAGGAACTCCTCGGCGAGCGAGCCCTCCACCACGAAGCCGCAGCGCGTGTAGAGCGCGCGGGCCGGGGCGTTGTGGCCGAGCACCCGCAGGCTGATCTTCCGGGCGCCCTGGGCGCGGGCCACCCGGCAGGCCTCCTCGACCAGCGCGACGCCGAGGCCCCGGCCGCGGGCGGAGGCGTCGACGGCCAGGCCCTGGATCTGGCGCACGTGCTGGTTGCTGGGCAGCGGGGTCGGCGGGACGACCCGGACGTAACCGACGATCCGGCCGTCGAGCAGGGCGAGGTGGAACTGGTCCGGGGTGTGGCGCTCGTCGAACACCCCCGCGTCCTCAGCGGGCCGCGGGCCGACGTCGGCCAGCGGGGTCCAGGTGGCCAGGTTGAGGACGGCGAGCTCCTTCTCGTCCTCGGCTCGGGCGGGTCGGATGATCAGATGGTCCGTTTCACGCATGCGCGGCATGCTAACCACCCACGGCGCGGACGTACACGGAATTACCGCCCCGCCCCGGGTCCCGGTGCGGGCGTTCCCGCCCGTACCGGGACCCGGCTGCGAGGATGGGCGCATGAGAATCGCGGTCACAGGATCCACGGGACTGATCGGCTCGGCACTCGTCGGCTCGCTGCTGGCGGACGGGCACCAGGTGGTGCGGCTGGTCCGGCACCGCTCGAAGACCGGACCGCGGCCGGACGGCACCACCGCCATCGGCTGGAACCCGCTGCTGGGCCAGGTCGACCGGGCCGGGCTGGCCGGCGTCGACGCGGTGGTGCACCTCGCGGGCGCCGGCGTCGGCGACCGCCGCTGGAGCGAGTCCTACAAGCGGGAGATCCGGGAGAGCCGGGTGCTCGGCACCGAGACCCTGGCCGCCGCGCTGGCCGGGCTGGACGAGCCGCCGAAGGTCTTCGTCAGCGCCTCGGCCGTCGGCTACTACGGCCAGACCGGGGACCGGGTGATCGACGAGTCCTCGCCCGCCGGGGACGACTTCCTGGCCGAGGTCTGCACCGCGTGGGAGGCCGCCGCAGGACCGGCCGAACGGGCCGGGATCCGGGTGGTCCACCCGCGCACCGGGCTGGTGCTCTCCGCGGCCGGCGGCGCGGGCGGCCGGCTCTTCCCGCTGTTCCGGCTCGGGCTCGGCGGGCGGCTCGGCGACGGCCGGCAGTACTGGAGCTTCATCTCGCTCGCCGACGAGGTCGCCGCGCTGCGCTTCCTGATCGACCGGGAGGACGTCAGCGGTCCGGTCAACCTGACCGCGCCGGAGCCGGTGACCAACGCCGAGCTGACGGCGGCGCTCGGGCGGGCGCTGCGCCGGCCGACGCCGTTCCCGGTGCCGCGGGCCGTGCTGGACGCGGTCCTCGGCGAGCTGGCGATCGAGGTGGTCGGCAGCCACCGGGTGGTGCCGCGCCGGCTGCTGGACGCGGGCTTCCGGTTCGAGCACCCGGACGTCGACTCGGCGGTGCGGGCGGCGCTCTGAGGAGGGGTCGGCGGGGCCGGGCGCGCGCGGGCGTGCCCGGCCCCCCCGCGGAGCCGCGCCACGAGCC
>NZ_JBHYUU010000154.1:0-19450 GCF_042749955.1 Kitasatospora sp. NPDC059462
ACGCGCCCCCCCCGGACACCGCGCCCCCACCTCCCCCTCCACGCCCCCACCGACGCCACCTTCCTCCTCCTCGGCGGCGAACCCTTCCCCGAAAAACTCGTCATGTGGTGGAACTTCATCGCCCGCACCGGCGACGAGATCCTCCAGGCCCGCGCCGACTGGGAAACCGGCACCCGCTTCGGCCAGGTCCACGGCTACGCCGGCCCCCGCCTCCACGCCCCGGCCCTCCCCGACATCCCCCTCAAAGCGCGCGGACGGGAGCGCTGACCAGGCTGTTAGCCGCTCGGGGACGCGGCGGCCGGGTCCGCCGCACCCTCGAGTCCCCCTACGCCCACCCCGAAGCGCCCCTGTCGACAGTCGCCTCCGCACTCGACACGTGACACCGTTCGACCACCTATGACAGCGCCTGACAGGATCAATGCTGACCCAGTGCTGAGTTACTGAGGCTTTCAGGGTGGGGTTAGTGGGGTGAGTGACAGTCCGGTGCCGGCCAGGCATCTTTCGATGAGGGATGCCTGGAGCTGGATGTGCGCGCGGACAGCGAGGTCGCGGTACTTGGTCCAGTCGAAGCTCTTGCGGGCTCCCTTGGGCGGTGTGTGGAAGTGGGGCTGGTAGATCATCCGGCTCTTCTCGCCGGGCTTGTAGCAGCACAGCGCGGCCACCGAGATCCGGCGGCGGGAGCGTCCCCGGACACGGACGACGGGCGTGCGCCCGCGTCGGCCCCAGGTGCGGGCGCGTGGTGGCGTCGTCGCGAACCGGCCTCGTCCTCGAAGGCGATCCAGGCCCCGAGCGCCGCCGCGGTGCTTTTTCGACGCCGTGCGCGGCCTGCTGACCAGTCGACACCGAAGGCCCTCCGGAGAGCGGCAACCTTTGCACAGTGAGCGACACATACACTACTCTCTGTCGCGAGCGACTTGTTCGACGCTTACCATCACGGCAACTGAGCTCGCCTCCGCCATCAGGGCGGCCGAGAATGCCCCGTTGCCTTGCCGCGCTCCCTCGGGACCGGGACGATCCTCTGTCTCCCCCCTCGGGCCGGATGATGCGGGGGCCCGGACGGCATCGGAGGTCCCGTGCTTCCACACGGCGACCGACACGGATGGAGGTCGGCGGTCGGGTTGTCCGCGCTCTCGCTCTGTCCGGTCCGCACGCGACCGGGCAGTCGGATGCCGCAGACCGATGACCCGTCGGCCGACTCTGGAGCGCTCCCTTGACCGAGGCGATTGATCACGCCGTCCCCCTCGACCAGTCCCAGGTCAACCTGGTGGCCGCTGTACTGCAGCAGGTCCTGTGGGACTGTCGGCCACTCGCCGACCAGGACGGGCGGGACCTCGGGGTCACGCTCGGTCGTCTCGCCGCGCACTGGACGGGCATCGCGGAGCGCGAAGAGCACTGTGACGTCATCAATGTGAATGGCGAGCGCCTCTACGTGGTGTCCCTGTCCCTGGAGGGCTGGTACCAGGTGCGCGCCGCGCTCAGCGAGTACACCACACGGCTGCCGCTCAAGCCGTTCGGTAGTCCGGAGACCCGCGAGAACCGGCGGCGCGTACGGCAGGCCCTGCTTCTCGTGGATCGCATCAAGGAAGCAGTCCATGGTTGACGAATTCGCCGGTGGCTCGGATGAGGCCCTGTCAGGCTGGCAGCCGCCGGCTTTCAAGCTGCCGCGGCCCGTGGCGGTGGACAATCTCGCGACCGCTCTCGTGACCCGGGGGCTCTCCGAGACCACGGCTTGGACATTGGCACGGTCCGCCGTGCGCCCCGACGACATGCGGCGCAAGCTGGCCGAAGCGACCGAGCTGCGCGTGCAGGGTGGGACCCTGTCCATCGTCGAGACCCGGCTCTGGTCCGCCGCGGTGATCCCCCATCCCGCCAACCCGCGCGAGTACGGGTACCGCCGGTACCCGCTCGGCGGCTCCGGCAGCGCCGTGAAGACCTCTCCCGAGCCGGGTTCCTCGGCCGGCCTCACCGCCGAGCTCGAACTGCGCTTCCCGACAGCCGATCTGCTGGCGCAGCGTCTGGAGGAGACGAAGGACCGCCTGCTCCGGGAGAACCCCCTCGCCTATGACATCGCGGCGGAGGGTGTGCTGCAGCCGCTGACGGTGGTCGCGCTCACCGTCGTGCACGCCGATCGGCACCCCTCCGCGTCCCTGCTGGTGGCCGCAGACGGTTCGAGCCGGGTGTGCGCGGTCCATTCAATCCTCGACTACTCGCCGTGCAGGGTGGCCTACGAGTGGGGGCGGGACGACCGGAAGTACCGGAAGGAGATCAACCGCTGGATCCGGCACGCGCAGAGGCAAGGGTGGGACGGCCTCCGCGAGGACGAGCGCCAGAGACTGCGGGTGCTCACCGTTCCGGCCCGGGTCGTGGTGGGTTTCGACCCGCACCCGCACACCGGCCAGCGGTTCCACACGGCCGTGCGCAACTTCATCGGGCTGACGCACATCCGTCCGCCGCGGCCCTACGGGCCCGCGGTGGAGAACGAGGCGAAGGCGGACGCAGTCCTGGACAGCCTCGCCGAGCCGACGCGTACTGGCGTGGTCCACCTCACGGACGCGGAAAAGGCCTGGTTCGCCGCGACCGTCACCACCGAGGAGGCGCGGGCCAGGGGACTCAGCCCCCATGCAGACGTCAGGACGGAGAACATCGTCAGGTCCCTGCTAGGCGGCGGCATCACCACCAGCCGCCGGGTGAACGAGGGCATCAGGTCGCTGACGGCGAAGATGAGGCCCAAGCGCGAGGAACGCGTCGACATCGCCGTCGAGCTGATCCTCCGACCGTTGCGTGCCGCGGAGGAGGTCGACCCCGGCGTCGTCCGGTCCCGTCGGGCGACCCTGCAACGCGTCTACCGGCTGCCCGAGATCGAGCGGCTGCCTGCCGGTCGCCCGATCGAGTCGGATGGCGGGGAGGGGCCGGGCCTTCGACGGTTACGTGACCAGGCACTCGAGGAGGTCGAGCGGGGGAGCGGCAACGACGGTCGGCTGGGCACCGCCCAGACGGAACTCGCGGTGAAGGCGGTTTACTACATGGTGGCGGCGGAGCCAATGGCCCTCCAACGGGAGGTCTTCGGGGGCTCCGGGGGCGAGGACGACCGATCTCCGGCCTCCGTGCTGAGGGCGATGCTGTCCTGCCGCCGGGGTGTCCTCCAGGCCTACGAGATCGTTCGCTCCGGACGGCGGGGCGACAGGCTCTACGAGGTCACGGAGTCGGGCCACGGGGCCGTCGTGGCCACCGGCGGCCACAGGGAACTGACCGACGGCCTGGTACGCCACATCTACACCGGCGAACCCCTCGCCGTGGCGGCGGTCGGATACTCGGCGGCCGCCCACTGCTGGGCAACGGTGAGGAATTCTGTGGACTCGCTGCAGAAGAGCGTGAAGGCGATGGCGGAAGTACCACAGCAGGTCGGCGGCCGGAGCCAGGTCGAGGAGGAGGGCTGGGAACCCGCCGAGGTCACCGCCCTACGCGGCGACCTCGATCTCATCGACCGGAGCATCGCCCGCTGGTCGGACCGCCACCGGGAGCTGCAGTTGCTGCGCGAGGCCGAACAGGACCCCGCCGGCGCGATCGAGTAGGGCGATCTGCGGAGTGCCCATGCCTCATCCGCACCGCAGCATGCCTTCCGAGGCCTCCTGGACATATTTCTCGAGTGACGGCACCCCGACGGTGTCGTGGTGGGCTTCCTGGTACGCCAGGAAGGCCTCGGTGCGGTGCCCCCCGTTCTCCAGGGCTTCGGCCAGCCGGAACCGCAGGTCCAGCACGTGGTTGTCGATCCTCCCGTAGTGCCTCATGGCGTCGGGCAGTCGGCCCTTGATCATTTGGACCGCCCGGGACGGGTCTCCGGGCATCACGGCTCGGGCCCGCCGGCACAGGTCCTCGACCTCGCTGCGGTGCCGGAACGAGGGGAGCACCGGGGTGGAGGGGGCATGTCTGCGAGGCGCGGGCACCGGTTCCATCGGGGCGCACGGATTCCGGTGCGGCAGGGTCGGGTCGTGCACGACCATGCCATCGAGAGAGGGGCTCCCGCTCTTCGGCAGGTACCTGCGTAGCCCGCGATTGACCTCGTCCACGGTGCCGGGCCGGGCCGCGGGGTCCTTGCTCAAGAGCGAGTCGGCCAGGTCGCAGAACTCGCGGGGGTAGTCGGGCCTCAACCGGTCTAGCGGAATCGGCGACTCCTCCAGGTGCCACCGGTGGTAGTCGAAGACAGTGGTCCCCTTGAACACCGATTGTCCCGCCGCCATCTCGTAGATGACGCCGCCGAGGGAGTACAGGTCGGACGATTCCGTGGCGACGTGTCCCTCGAACTGCTCGGGAGCCATGTAGGCGATGGTGCCCGGCCGGTCCCCCGTCTTCGTGAGCTTGGTCCCGCTGATCTCCTCGGCGAATCGAGCGATGCCGAAGTCCAGTACCTTAACCAGGCCTTCCCGCGCGGTGATCATGATGTTCTCCGGCTTGATGTCCCGGTGCACGATCCCCAACCGGTGCGCCTCCGCCAGCACATGGCAGATGCCCACCGCCACACTGGCCACCACCTCCGGATCCAACGGGCCGTGCTCCGCCATGAAGTCCTTCAGAGTCAGCCCTCTGATGTACTCCATGACCAGGTAGGGGTGGTTCCCCTCCTGTCCGTAGTCGAAGATGTGCGGAGCCCCCGCCACCTCGACCCTGGCGGTCGCAACTACCTCCTGGACGAACCGCTTGACCAGGTTGTCCCGCCCCTGCGGGTCCGCCGCGTCCAGTTGAGGGAACTTGACGACGACGACCCGCTCCATCCTCTCGTCATACGCCTTCCAGATCTCTCCCATGCCTCCGTGGCCGAGGACCTCGTCCAGGCGATAGCGACCGGCCAGGACCAGTCCCCTACGGGATTTCAGCACTGATTCCACCTTTCCCGGGACTTTCCCGAGCCGTGCGTCGATGCTCCGAAAACCGTCGGAGCCCTCGTCCCGTGTCTGTGCTCAGCTGTGCGGCGGATCCTCCACCGGTTCCACGGAGCCGACGGCCAGGGCGTCCAGTAGACGCTGGGCCATGTCGTGCCCGTCTCCGGCCAACCCGTTCAGGGCCTCGTTGAACCGGGCCAACCGCTGGAAGGCCCGCCCGATGCTCCGCTGTTCGTCCAGACTCCGGACCGGTACGGACAGGCGGGCGCTGTCGACCCGCGTACGGCTGCCGGGGCTCGACATGACTCCCACGTGGCGCCTGTTCGCACCGTGGGCGAGCGTTCCCGCCAGGAACCAGCCGTCCACCACCGACGGGTCGGGCCTGAGCACCGTCACTCCGGGCCCGGGGACGGCCCCGTATTCGGCCGGGTCAGTCGGCCTAGTCCCCTCGCTCCCTGCGTTGAACACCAGGACATCGCCCTCGGCCACCGCTTCCTCGGGCAGGGCGAGGATCCTCTCCGTCGGCTCCGTACGAGCGATCCCCTGGCGCACGGTGATGACAGGGTGTTCCACCACTCCCTCACGCGTGGAGTCGCGTCTGGACTGGCCGCGCCACATCCTGACCGCACCGGTGCGGACGAGGTCGTCCAGGGAGGCCACCGCCGGGGGTTCGGCGACGCCTTCCACCACGACCGGCGGACCGGCCGACAGCTCCATCAGGCCTTGCCGGAATCGCGAGCCGTCCTCCTCCAACCGCCGCAGGTCGACGGCCTCGACGGCTTCCGTCTGGACGTGCCTGCTTGGGGTGAGGTTGACCTCGTCGTCCAGGAGGTCGTGCGCCGGCAGTATCCGGCAGACCTCGCTGTCGGCTCCGGTCCCATCGAGGAACGCCCGCCACTGGGACACCACAATGCGGTGGACGAGCGGCCACTCAGCCGCCTCCCCGTCCCCGCCGGCAGCCGAGGCGGGGACGTTTTCGGCATCGATGAGCAGGATCCGCGGGGTGCCGTGGTCCTCCGGTGGCCCGGCGAGCCATAGATGGGCTCCCATCCCGTGGACGGACGAGGCGCCGGACGGCAGCGCGACGACGGCGCGCAACGCGCCGCGACGGACGAGTTCGGCCCGGATCCGTCGTCCGGACGGCCGCACGGCGGCGGCCGCAGGCATCAGCACGGCGGCGTGCCCGTCGCTGTCGAGATGCGCCAGCGCGTGCTGGAGCCACGCCAGTTCCGGCTCCGCGTTCGGCGGAAGGCCGTAGCTCCAGCGCGCGTCGTAGCCCAGTTCGTTCCGCCCCCAGGAACGCTGGCCGAACGGCGGGTTGCACACAACGGCCTGAACGCGGTGCTCGGGGAAGGCGTCGTCGAGCAGCGCGTCGCCCGCCGAGAACACGGGCTCCGTGTCCGACTTGAGCCGGATCCGGATCCGGGCCACTTCGGCGAGGTCTGGGTCAAGCTCCTGGCCGTACAGGACCTCGGCCCCGCTGTCGGCCATCGCGCTGAGCAGTCCTCCCGTCCCGCACGCGGGGTCGAGGACCGTCCTCGGCGCGCTGCCGTCGCCGACCGCCACCACGTCAGCCATCAGGGCCGCGACCGGCGCAGATGTGACCTCCACTTGCCGCGCGTGCGCCTGGCTCCATCGATCAAGCAGTTCTTCGAACAGGACCGACGCACCGAGGTCGGTGCTGAGCCGCCGTGCCTGGTCAACGAAGCCCTGGGGCAGGCCGGTCCCACCGTCGCCGCAGCCGGGTTGCCGTCCGTCGGCGATCACGGCCCCGGTGGAAGCCAGCACCGCGGCGGGACGCGCGGGGTCCCGCAGGGCGCTCATCCACCGCCAGAGCTCCCCGAGCGGTGACACCGTCACCGCGCGTCCGTGCTCCCGGAGCCAGGCCACGACCTCGTCGAGCGAGAACTGCGGGCTAGCGGCCGTCCCCGCCACAGGTCCGGGAAAGTCTGGGTGCCGTCGACGCCAATTGCTGACAGCGGCGGACCCGACGCCAGCGATACGCGCGATCTCGGCAGCCGTCACCATCGCACCACTCATCGTTGCTCCCTCTGCTCGAACCGATCGAAGCCCAAGCGGCTAGTGAAGTCAAGTCACTCGATCGTGTTGGTTGATAGACCTCACACGCTGTGCTCTCATTGTGCCCCGACCCCGCACAGACCTGGAGGCCGCCGTGGCGAGCTGGTTACCGCCGCCGAACAGCACCGGACGCACCGACCTGATCCGCACGTTCTCCGGATCGGCCCGCGCTCCGGAACGAGGGTGCGGATACAAGACCGCCTTCAAGGCCCGCCCCGGCCTTAGGCCGCCCACAGGGGCGCTGCCCGGCTACAAGGCCGACCCCCGTGAGGGCTTCAACCTGGGCCCGACGGGCACCGCACTGGACCTCATCGAGTACGAGGAGGTCCCGGTCGAGGCCGCGCTGGCCCGCGCGCTGCGGACCGGGGACGGCCGCCCGGCGATGGACGCGGGCCTCGCTGCCTGGACCCGCACCGCAGTCACGCAGTACCTGTCCGGCGGCGACCAGGGCCTGGTTCCGGTCCGGCACCCCTGGGTAATGGTGACCGCCCTGGACGCCCCTGACGAACACGGCGCGCGCCGCTACGAGGAGTGTGTCTGGGGCCGTCCCTACGCATCACCCGACGGCTCCGTCCGTGAACTGTGGATCCCGGTCGCCCGTTCGCTGTCCGCGGAGGGGCCCGACGCGGGCTGGTTGGCCGCCGCCGCCATGGTCGTCGCGTTCGGGACCCCGCACCGACTGCCGGACAGGTTCCACTGGAAGCGGAACGCCGAACCGGTCGTGGCCGACATCCCGGACCGAGCCGGGCCGCCCGGTCTCGTCCGTATCCGCGAGGTCAGCTGCCTCGACGGGGAGCGGCGGACTGTAGAGGAAAGCACACCCGGGGAGGTCGAGGAACGGTACCGGCGGATCGGACGGCCGAGGCTCGCCGAGGCGGTCTCCTCCCGCGCGTTCTCTCCCGGCCACGACTGTCAGGACTGCAAGCTCGCCCCGGTCTGCCCCGCACTCCCCCGGGCGCCCGGCCTTCTCTCGATCGAGGACGCCACGCGGCCCCGTCGGACTTGGTCCGTCACCAACGGCCGCTCGTACTCCGGGCGGGCCGGCCGCGATGAGGCGTGCCCCGCCCGCGACCGGCTCCGCCGGCTCCGGCTGCCGGACCGGGCCGGCCACTCGCGCACCCCCGCGGTCATCCGGGGCCACGCCGTCCACGCCTGGATCCAGGAGCAACACGAGCGCCGTCCGGGCGTCGCCTGCCGGGCGGAGGACGCGCCCGACGGTGGCGCCCCCTGGTCGGCCGGGAAGTGGACGGTGCCGCAGGAGGAGGCGTACATCGGGGCGCGCATGGTGGCGGCCCACGCGCGGCACTGCCCCTACCGGCTCTCCACGGTGACGACTCTCGTCCACGAGAGGTCCATCACGATGCACGACACTGCCGCCGACGTGATTGTGACGGCCAAGGCCGACCTGCTGTACCGGGACGGCGCCTCCTGGGTCTACCGGGAGGTCAAGACCGACGCGCGGTTCCGTCCTCCGAGCGAGGCCGACGTGCTCCGCGAAATCCCCCAACTGGCCCTCGCCGTCCTCCTGATGGAACGGGCTGACGGCGACCTCGCGGTTTCCCGAGTCGAACTCGAACTGCTCGGCTCGAACCAGGCCCGGCTGATGATCGTGGACCCGTTGGACCCCCTGCGTCAGGCCGAGGCCCGCGAGGTCGTCCGCGAGCTGGCGGCCGGCTGGCACACGGACGCAACCGCGCTCCCTCGGCCTGGCCGGCACTGCCGGTCCTGCGACATGGCGGAGTGGTGCCGACTCGACCTCCTGCCCGCCCCGCGGGCAGGACAGGAGGTTCGGTCGTGATCCCGGCCCCGCGGCAACCAGGCGACCCAATGCCTCGAACAGCCCCGTTCGAGCACCCGGCTGCACCGGGGTGGTCCGACCGGCAGGGGGCCCTCCTATTGCGCGGCATCGCGACAGCCCTCGTCCACCTTGGCGAGGTGCCCAATCCGGGGACTTTCACGTTGCCATACCCCGCCCCGGTTCAGCAGGCCCTGGACGGCGTCGTCCTCACCTGCCTGCTCATGAGGGCTCAACCCCCGGAGAGCGTGCCCCAGTTGGTGGAGTGGTGCGCGAACCTCCCGATCGACAACCTGGCCTTCCCCGTGCCCGTCGGCCTCGCCCCGCCGGGGTCCTTCCTGTTAGACCCGACGACACGCCAACCCACGCAGATCTGCCATGAGTTGGCGCTCGGCGGCATCGACCCCACGGCGCAACAGGTCGGGCGCCAGGCCATGGCGGACGCCGCCGAGATCTGTCGTGAAGACGACAGCCCCGAAACCTATCTGGCCTTCCGTGAGCTCCTGGTCAACCGCCCGGTCCTGACCGGACGCGAACTGGCGACACTTCCCAGCGAGGGAACGGGCCTCGACCTCCTGACGGCCCCACTTCGCGCCCTCTACGTCCCGGCGGCGGCGAGCCATCGAGCCCCTGACAGCACGGTCTATACGGCTTGCGGTCACTGCCGCGCGCTGTTGCACCCCACAGTGGACCGTGGACTCGTCTGTGAACGGGACGCCTGCCGAGTGCTGGGCGAGGTCGAACGCGGCAGGGAGTACCGGCCGGACGACAACGACGGCGGCACCCACCAGTTGATCCGGCCGATCCGCCAGTGGGTGTCCGGGCCGGGAATCATGGAACAGGAGCTGGCGGCACGGCTGAGAAAACTCGGGGTCGTACAACTCTGGCCCTCCTACGGCACCTACGGGCTGCACGTTCTCTTCCCCAGTGGACAATCGTGGGCGGTGGAGGTCAAGGACTGGTCCAGCGCCACCCTGCTGGCGGACTCGGCCCGGCCGCCAATCCCGGACCCTCCGTACGACCGCTGCTTCTGGGCGGTGCCACGCGTCCGGCTCCAAGCGGACGCCCGCTACCGGCGCAGCTTCCAGGGCCACGGGACCGGTCCGACCTCCCGTCTCGAACTCGTCGGCTTCGAGGAACTTGTACGGGCCGCCCGCCGCGAGCCGACCGCGGCTTCCGACTGCCGCTCCCCGAACGGGCGTCCCCTTCCACCTGAAGGACTCTTCTGATGCGCGACCGTACCGAGTGGTACGCGAAACTCAGGCCGCAGATCCGTCAGGCCTGGCCTGCCGGCACTGGACGACGGCAGACGACCCGTCTGTGCGCGGTCGAGCTCGCCATGTACCTGTTGGAGCGTCTCTGCCCCGGGGAACCCGCCTTGTCCGCCTGGGCACTGCTCGGCGGCTACCGGTTCGGGCTCGTCTGTCAGGACACCTCGGAACGCCGACGGGTGTTCCGGATCGCCCGCCACCGACTGTGGCGCTATCGCAGGCCCCGCACCTGGGAACGGGCCCTCGAACAGTACCGTTCCTTCCCCGAAGAGGTCCGCGGCTACGACGTCACCGACCCGTCCTTGCCCCCGCGGCGGGTGACCACCCCGGTGGCACCGGGCCGCTGGAGCGTGTACGAGGAGGCTCTGACCGAGGAGCCGTCGTTCCGCCTCCGGGACGGGCTTCCGCTGGCCGAGCTCGGCCGGACCTACCGCTTCGTTCAGGGAAAGCTCCAGACCTCCGTCTCCCTGCCCGACTTCCTGCCCGTGCGGGAGGCGCGTCCGCACGCCCTGCACGTCCCCGTGCCCAGAAAGGCAATCGTCACGGCCGACCGTGAGGGCCTGCTAGCGACAGCCGCGTGGATGGACACCACGCTGGGAATCGAGGAGAAGCACAAGACCTGGCACTACCGGGTGGGCCGGCTGGAGTTCGACGTCCTCGATCCCGTCTGCCAGAAGTTCGTCACGGGCGAGACGCTGTCCGTCGATGGATTGCTGCACCTCGTGGGTATGGTGGGTGCGGGCAAGAGCACCCTGCGCGACGTACTGAGCGTTCACCTCGCCCTCCACCACCGGAGGGTCACCGTCGTCGTCGGCGACGTTGCTGAACAGCTGAACCTCATCGGATTGCTGCGCCGGCTGCCCGGCATCAAGGCGGCCCCCGTGCTCGGCACCTCCACCCGGGTCAGGAACACGCAGCGCATGCACCGGCGACTCTCCTCCCAGGGTTCCGGCAGCCTGCTCACCCATGAGGCCGAACACTTCACCTACCTGAGCACGGCCTGCCCGCTCGACGCCCTGCGCGGTGTCGAGCCGGAGGGACCGCCGCGAATCGCCGAAGCCCCCTGCACCGGGCTGCATTCCGTTGAGCCTCCCTCCTCCACCGCCTCGCCCGTCCAGATCCACGGACCGGCCACGGAGGCCGAGGCTCCGGACGGCCCGACCGAGGCCCGTGCACACGGCTGCCCACTCTGGAGCAGCTGTCCACGGCAGCGCGGCGCCGTCGAACTGGTCGACGCGGACATCTGGGTGGCCAACCCGGCGAGTCTGGTCTACGGGCTCGTTCCTAGGCACCAGAACCGGGAGCGGGCCCGCTTCCTGGAGGCCGCCGTCCACCGCAGCGACCTGATCATCATCGACGAGGCCGACCGGGTGCAGATGCAGCTCGACAGTATGTTCGCTCCCTCGGCCACCTTGGTGGGACGCTCGCCCGACTCCTGGCTCGACAGCCTGCAGAGCCACACCGCGAGCGAGCTGGCCCGCCGGGGCCGGCTCCAGCTGTCGAACTCCGACGTCGTCCGCTGGTCCGCGGCCCTCACCCTGGTGATCGCGGCGACCAACCGGATCTACGCCATGCTCATTCGGCACGAGAAGCTGAGCTCGTGGGTGCAGGCCGACTACTTCAGCACCTGGACGATCCAGCAGAAGCTCGTGGACGACTGGTTCCGTGGGGAACACGACCCTGAGGAGGAGCAGGACGAGGAACCCGACCTCGATCCGGAGCACGACACCGACGAGGAGGACGACCCGGAGGAGACCGGAGCCCCGGCGCCCCGGGAAAGCGGCGTCACGAACGCGCGGCAGACTCGGCGGGACGCCGTGACGGCCCTCCTCGATGAGTTTCGCGACGACCCCCTGGGCGACCGCCGCCCCACTGACCCGGAGCACGGGGAGTTGGTGCGGCTCGCCCAGGACCTGCTCCACACGCTGGACGACGAGGAGACCCACGCCCACGCTCAGGCAACCCTGACCGGCCTGCTCCGGGACCCCCTCGACGACCGCGTCGACCTGCGGACCCGCACGCACCGGCTGGAGTTCATGCTCCTGCTTGCGGTCCTTCAGCACCGCCTCGACGTCCTCACGGAGCTGTGGCCGCTGGTCGAGGCCCGTCTCAACCTGGAGGCGACCGACAACCAGCTTTCGCGACGCCCTCCGGCGGACTTCAGCCCCCTGGTGCCCGAATCGCCGATGGGCAACATCCTGGGCTTTCAGATCCTGAGGGAGGAGGAACCCGGCGCCGAACCCGGCACCGGCAGCCCCGTCCTGCGGTTCTTCCGGTGTGCGGGCGTCGGCCGTTCCCTGCTCCTCGGGCTCCACGAGATGACCGGTCCGGGGGACACCGCTCCACCGCACGTCCTGTTGATGTCGGGCACGAGTTGGGCCGGCACCGCCGCGGGCGCCCACGTACCGGCCCCGGTCGGCGCGATCCTCAAAGCACCTCCCAAGGAGCGCCAGGCGATCCAACGGACGACGTTCCGCAAGCTCTTCCTGCGGGGGCCCGACGGCAAACCGCTGCACCTGTCGGGAACGCGCCCGGACCGACGCCCGAAAGTCCTGGAACTGATGCTGGACCGGCTCGCCAGGCCCCGTGACGGCCGGGCGAAGAGCGACCTGGACCAGGAACTGGACCTGATCACCTCCGGTCACCGACGTCATCTGCTGCTCCTCGTCGGCTCGTACGAGGAAGCACGGATCGCGGCGGAGTTTCTGAACGGGATCCCCCGGTGGCAGGGCAGGGTCTGCCGTCTGGTTGCCGACGACGTCGAGCTGGAGGTCTCCTTCGGCGGCGCTGCCCCGGACGGGTCGGGCTTCCCCTTCACCGACGACGAGCCCAAGGTGCTGCGCCGCGGTGACGTCGAGAGGTTCGCCGCCATGGGAGCCGAGATCCTGATCGCACCGCTGCTGTCCGTGGAGCGCGGTCACAACATCCTCAACGACCTCGGGCAGGCCGCCATCGGATCGGTATTCTTCCTCGCCCGCCCCCACCCGAGGCCCTATGACATCAATTTGGCCGTGCAGGGCATCAACAGCTGGGTCACCCGGTTCCTCCGGGAGGGCGGCCCCTTCGACGAACTGGTCGCCTCTGCGGAGAGCCTGGATGCCGCCGGACGCGCCTTCCGTAGCCAGGCCCGCGGTCATTGGCGGCGCCTCCTCACCCGCCCGATGGCCTGGCGGATGCTGTCGGACGAGGAGAAGGAGGCCTTCACCTGGGACAGGACTGTCGTCATGTGGCAGGTCATCGGCCGACTGGTACGCGGCGGGGTACCGGCACGCGTCGTGTTCGTCGATTCCAAGTTCGCGGAGCGCGAGGCCGCAGGCAGGGGCCCCGACACCTTCCGCACCGGCCTGCTGGCCAGCATGCTGCATGTCCTGGAGCCCTACCTGACGGATGACCCGGGCAAATCGCTAGAAGACCGCCAACTCGTCCGTGCCCTCTACGAGCCGCTCTACCACGCGCTCAAGGAGATGCCCGCCCACCACCCGGACACCCGTTCCCACATCAATCGGCGAGGAGAACGCCATGGCCGTTGAACCCTATGGCCTGGTCCGGTCGGCCGCTTTCGCTCCGCCAGAGGGGGCTCGGTGGGAGATCCCCTACTACACGCTCAGTCTGCCCGAACACATCCGCGGAGCCCTCTGTGACCTGTACCGCCTGAAACTGCGGAGGCCCGAACTCTGCCGGTCGTTCCCCATCGGCCGCTTCAACAACCTGCTCCAGGCCCTGGCGCCAGACGTGGTCTCCGTGGCGAAGTGGATCGACGTAGACCACGACGAACCGTGGCTCTATGCCCGCCGTCCGGTCTCCTCCGACGTGATCGGCACCCTCTTCCGGGCCTGGGTGCGGGACCTCCGGCCCGAGTCCGAGTACGGGAAGCGCGTAAGCCGGCTCCTTGCCGAGGAGCTCGACCCCGGACAACTCGTATGGGAGCTGCGGAACGTGGACTTGTTGGCACGGACCTCCACCCCCGGTGGCACCGCCCAACCCGACGAGCGGCTGTACCAGCTGCTTCCCGACGCGCTGGTGTGCCAGGCGCTGGCACTGGACCCGTTCGGATACAACGGCGGGTCGCTCGCGTTCCGCGGGGTGGCGCGCAGGCCGTCCGACCGGGGGGCGGAGATGGTCTCGTGGCCGCCGGACGACTACGTCGACAAGGACGGCGTCCGATGGTGGTACTCCGCGCTGGTGGCCGTCTCCCTCCACAGCGTCCCCTTCGACGGGGCCCCGCAGATCCACGTCAGGACCGGCGTCCGCAGGTGGGCCACTCGCGCCGGGAATTACGGGCTACACCTTGCCCCGGCCCGTGCCGCATCCGTCCACCTTCTGACCGACGCCCCCTGGATCGCCGACGCCTCGGACTCCTGGGTGTCCGAGCGGTTCTCGGTGGCCCGGATCCGGTACGACCGGAGGCTGGGCCAGCCCCGCTGGGAGGCTGGCGGCAGTGACGGGATCCTCTCGCGGATCCCGTTCCACCAGGCGCTGCCGGAGCCGTCCGACCTGACTGGTCAGCCGGCGTACTGGCTCGGACGGACGAAGGGTGTGAGGGCGGCCGTCGTCCATAGCACCCTCATGGGCGCGCACGGCGTCCTGCCCGGGCTGATGCCGGGCGACCGGGTGCCCCTTACCGAGTGGTTCGAGACCGCCCTGCCGGACTGCCTGCCCAGGGTCCCCGACTTGGTCCGAACCGACCGTCATCGCGTCAACCCGCGCCCCTACCGTCCGGCGAAGCCCGAGAGCGGAACGCATCCGGAGCGTCGTGACCAGCAGCAGCGCGCGCACGCGGAACTCCGCTGCGGCCTCGCAGAGTTGACCGGCGGTGCGCCGCTCCAACTGGCGTTCCTGTGGAACACTGCGGTCCACCGGGACACCGGGGTGAAGGCGCTGGCCGCCGTTTTGGGCGTCGAGGGAACGGGTCAGGAGAGCGGCCCCGGACCGGAGACACTGGTCTGGAAGGCTCCCGAACTCACCGTCGAACTGCGACTGGAACACGTCGGGGACCTGGCGGCCGCACTGAACGTAGCCAAGGGGTCGAAGCGGAAGACGGAGGCGCTCCATGCGGAGATCGGACGACGGCGGGCGGCTGTGGCCCGACGGTTGGATCCGGTCGACGCCTCGGCCCTCCCCACGCTGGCCCTCGTGGAGACCCTCCACCCGCGGAGCTACGGCCCGCGCGAAGCCGACCCGAAGTTCGCGTTGCGTCTCGGCTTCGCCGACGTTCGTCGGCTCACCCAGTTCGTCGTCACTCCGCGCCGCCCGGACCACCGGGAGAAGGCCGCCGAAGCCCGGCTCGAGAAGCTGAAGTCGTGCTGGCAGGACGGTCTACGCCAACTGGGCCACCGGATCGTCCCGCGGCACAGCCTCGGCGCCGCCGTTCCCGCGGATGTCCAGTACGTGGCGTTCTGGCTCGTCAAACGGCGTGCGGACGGCCCGACCCGGGAGTCCGGCCTCGTCCCTGTGGCCGTCCGCGTCCGGCCCGGCGCACGCGGCGGCGAGGCCCTGACCGGCTGGGACCATGTCAACGGCAGCTGGCTCCCGTACCCGGAGTTCCTCCTGCGGCTCTCCCGGCAGGCCACGCTTCCTGTGTCGGACGATGACGTATCCGACGACGACGCGTCCGACGGCTCCGGTTCGGCGGACGAGGACCGGCCAGACGACCCGTTGGATGGCGCAGAGGAGGGCGACGACCAGGACGGCACCGGGGAGGGGCGCCAGCCCGCCACGGGGCGGCTCGAAGAGCAGCGCTTTCTGGTCGCCGCCGCCGTCCAGGAGCTCCTCTTCGGCCTGCGGGACACCCCGACCCTGCTCCTGACACACGCGCAGAATCTCCGCCGATTCTGGCCCTGGCTGCAGAACGCCGTCGTGCGGAAGGACCACATTCAGATCCACGGCGGGCCCGTGCAGCGTCTCGCACTCCAGGGCACGCACCTGCGTCTCGTCCGTCTGAGGGACCGGTCGGGCGACGAGACCCCCCAGTGGTGGGCCCGTGACGAGCGCCGTCGACCGGCCGACGAGGAATCGGCGCCCGACCGCGTCGGGATCGCGAAGGGCCTCTGGAGGAATCCTGCGGGCGCGGCGGACGACCGCGTGTTCGCCAGCACCTCCCCCAAGCCGTCGACGGCGACGCAATCCGCGGTGGTCGCCTCGCGTTGGGCCTTCCGGACTTACGTCAGGGACGGCAAGACGGGCATGACCATCGACACCGCCAAGCCCGCCTGGAACCCGACTCGACTGGAGGTCGCCGTTCTCGGCTGCCAGGCCGGGGACGACCCGGAAGCCTGGGCCGCACTCACACACCAGCTGCGCATGACACCGGACTACCGCGACATGCTGGCACTGCCGCTGCCCGTGCACCTGGCGCGCAAGGCGCAGGAGTACGTCCTGCCCGTGCAACGGACCGGCGACGAACCGTCAGCGGAGGACAGCGCGCCGGCACAGCTCGTCTTCGACCTCTTCGAGACCACCACGGACGAGGGGTGACCCCGATGGACCTCCACCGGATGTGGGCCGATGCCCACCAGATCTACGCCGTACCCGCCGCCAGCTACGCGCCCGAGACCGACCGGTCGTTGTCGGAACAACGGGCCGTGTGGTGCTCACGCCTCAGCGACGAGGCCCCCAACGGGCAGCTGCTCAAGACGAACGTCCTGTTCGATATGCTGCGGACGGCGGAGAAGATCCATCTCCTGCACGTTACCCACGCCTTCGAACGCATCGTGCGCGACGGCGCCCTCCGTCCCTCCGGCGGATGCCTCGTGGGCAGCATCTACTGCGCGCCCCTGATCCCCGAATCGGGCGGACTGCGCATGCACAACCTGGCCTCGTACATCCTCACCCAGGAGGTCCCCGCCACACTGAGCCGTTCCGGCACGCCCGGCCGGGTCCCCACCCCCCTGGTGCTGGAGATCACCATGCCGCCCCACGCCTACCGCGAACTGGCGGGGCTGGACTACCTCCGGCTCGGATCGATCCACCTCCACAACTACCACGTCCTGGAATCGCTGCTCAGCCGGGAGGAACGGCACCGGCTACAGGAGACGATCGTCGGGAAGATCAAGAACTCGGCCGTCTTCCTGTCGCTGGCCGCCACCATCGCCCACCACGGGCACTCCGGCGAGGGCGACTTCTCCCGCATCCTCGACGCCGCCATCCGGCGCCTGCCCATCCTCGGCTACATCTACTTCGAGGCACTCGCCGAGTACCTGATGCTGTACTCGCGGTCCCCGGAGACCTGTCGGCTCGCGGATCGGGGAGAGCTCAACAACTGGCTCTACAAGAGGCTCCTGTTCAGCACCTTCCCCGGAACACCCGGCCGTTTCGACCTTTCCCGCTTCCACCCCCGGCTGGACGACCTCGACGGCCTGCTCGCTGGCCTCGACCCGACGCTCGACGGACGGCACGCCCGGGCCTTCCTCATCGGACGCATCAGCTACCTCACCGCGGCCCGCCTGTTCACTCCTGGGCAGGTGCCGGACGACTGGCACCGCACCCGCTGGGACTTCGAGAACACCTCACGACAGTTTGGTCCCCTGCTAGGCCACCTCATCCACCGCGAGCTCCGTTCCTTCTCCCGCTACCCGGACTTCTACCACTACTTCGACGAGTCCAAGGCCCTGCAGGCATGGAACTACTGGAACCACATGGACATCGTGATCCCCTTCAACGGAACGATCCCCAAGGGGGAGGTCGGCATCAACCCCGCCTACGCGGACGCGCAGTACCGGGTCTGGCGGGCGGAGGCCGACGGTCACGGACGGGTCCATCCCATCGAGGAGGTCGCACTCAAGATCGCGCCTCGGCTCATCGAGACCAAGCACACGCTGATGCGGAGCACACCACTCACGCGGACGGCTCCCGTCGGCTGAAGCCAACCGATCCGCGTTCCCAGGCCGGACCGTACGACCGCGTCCGGGCCGGAAAGCCGGTAGCGAGGGGTGATCGCTGGTGTCCGGTCACCGCGCGGGGGCGGGTGCGCGGCCGCCCCACCGGGCCGCGCACCCGGATTGGGCTACGCGGGCCGCCTGGTCGCCCGGTCGAAGCTCAACCTCCCCTCTGCCGCACGTTTTGGACGCCGTCGGCTGGCTGGCCCTCACCACCGGGCGTACCGAAATCTCCCCCGCCCGCGCCGCCCAGGGCTACGGCTACGAGCCCGACAAGTTAGTCGCCGCCGGCCTCACCGAGCAGCCGTCAGAACTTGTCTCCCCGTCGCTGGTGGCCGAGTGACCGGTCCAGCTGGAGTGCCTATGGGCCCACGTGGCTGGCGAGCTGGTCGCCCCCGGCACCTCCTACGTCGACCCACTCGACTGGCCACCGAGGTCCAGGGCTGGGTGAAGCAGCAGCGGATCTTCGGCGGCTGATGGCGGAAAGCGACACAGGTGGGGCCCTGTTCAGCGACGAACAGGGCCCCACGATGCTTGAGGCCGCGAGTCCGAGGTCGAGGACCTGGGCGGCGCGGCCGATCGAGCACGCATGAGGTGGCGGTGGATCTTGAAAGTGACGTCGATGCTCTTGTGACCCATCCACTCGGTGACGTCGGTGATGAGGTTGTGGCTGAGGCAGTTCGAGACGAAGAAGTGCCGGAGGCCGTAGACCGTCATGCGTCGGGGATGTCGACGTCTCCGCCCCTCTTGATCCACTCCCATTGGTTCTGCAGGTTGTAGTACGAGAACGGCTTGGTGAGGTCCCTGGGATGGTGGCGGAGGTAGCCGTCGACGGTGCCGTACGTCTCCGTGTACGAGAGGAGTGCTGAGCCTGGTGCGCGCCGGCATCGGGACGTCCCGGTCTTCGCCCTGCGGTTCACCTGTTCGGTGATCCGGTAGACGTCGTCGGCGACGACGTTGTTGATATTGACGGCCAGGGCCTCGCCGTTGCGCATACCGCAGCCGCTCATGAGGTCGGCGACCAGGAGGAACGTGTCGTCGCCGGTGGAACGTATGTCCCGTAGTTGGGTGGGGGAGGGGATGACGGCGCGCTTGGGGTCGTACTGCCGGGGCTTGACGCCGTCGAGCAGGCTGTCGTTGTAGAGGCCGAGCCGGTGGGCGTCGAGCAGGATCGACTTGAGCTTGTCGAAGGCGTTGGACTGGGTGGCGAGGCCGACGCCGTTGGGCTCCATGGTCTGGATGAAGGCCTCGACGACCTTGTGGTCGAAGGTGCCCATCCGGCGGCTGCGGAACGCGGGGTAGAGGTGGTGCTTCAGCAGTGAGTCGAGGTGGCGGAGGGGGCGGCGGCGAGGTGGCGCCAGCCAGCCTTCCACTCCTCGACGTAGGGCTCGAACTGCATCGGGCTTCTGGATCCGCTCCGCCTTGCGCTGGCTCTGCGGAGCGTTCTTCCGGGCCTAGTACCAACGCCGTTCAGTTAGGGGCGGTCTGGGCTGCGTCAAGGGTCGGTTGTGAGCATGTTGATGCTGATGGTGGCCTTGTAGGTTGTCCGGTCGA